>NZ_JBHYXD010000001.1:149553-229707 GCF_042751995.1 Streptomyces sp. NPDC059371
CGTGCCGGTGAATCAGCCCGTCGCGGTGGGGTGCGGGGTGGGCGTCGGTGGCGACGGGCATCGATGTACCGGCACGTCCCCTTGCGCCGGATTCCGGCTGCGGGTGGAGGTTTCAGCTCCTCCGGACCGCCTCTCGGCGCGAGGCAAGATTCAGCCCTTCCGGCGTTCGGGGAGCGAGTTCTGGGCGGAACCCCCGGGGGGCTTACTCCGGCTCCCTCGGGCGCGGGTGCAGAGGTGTCGGGCGCCGGACACCAGGGACCGGGCGGGGTGTCGGCGCAGGGCGTCAGGGCACCAGGTGGCACGCCTCATCCACCCGGCCGGATCGGGGTGTCCGAATGAAGGTGCCGCCACCCGTGACTCCGTCCGGCCTGTGTAGTTGAACCGGGCATGAAGAAGCGCAGCATGCTCGCCATCGCCTCCCTCGCCACCGGGTTCGTCGTCGCGGCGCTCACCCCGTCCCACGCCCTGAGCGGGGACAACCTGAGCGACCTGAACGCCAACGACACGCTCAGCTCGCTGGACCACACCGTCGGCGCCGACAGCCTGGCGGTCGACGAGGGCGCCCTGGGCGGCCAGAACGGCTGAAGGCCCCCGCGCCGCGCCGGTGTCCCCGCCACGGGGGCACCGGCGTCGCCTTGTCGACGCCCTCATCAGCGGCTGGTTTCCGTGGCAGGGTGGAGCGGGCAAGCCTCAGGGGGCCACAGAAGAGGGGGAATCGTGATCGTCTGGATCAACGGTGCGTTCGGTGCGGGAAAGACCAGCACCGCACGGGAACTGATCGAGCTGATCCCGAACAGCACGCTCTTCGACCCCGAGCTCGTCGGGGCCACACTCACGCAGTTGCTCCCGGCCAAGCACCTCGCCGAGGTCGGCGACTTCCAGGACCTGCCGATCTGGCGCCGGCTCGTGGTCGACACCGCGGCCGCCCTGCTCGCCGAGCTCGGCGGCGTCCTCGTCGTCCCCATGACCCTGCTGCGGCAGGAGTACCGCGACGAGATCTTCGGCGGGCTCGCCGCGCGCCGGATTCCCGTGCACCATGTGCTCCTCGCTCCGGCGGAAACGATCCTGCGCGAGCGAATAGCCGGGCGGGAGGTACCACCGGACCTCCCCGACGGCGAGATGCGCGTCCGTCAGTGGTCCTACGACCACATCGAGCCCTACCGCGCCGCGCTCCCCTGGCTCACGGCCGACGCCCACCCCGTCGACACCAGCGCGCTCACCCCGTACGACTCCGCCCTGCGCGTCGCCGAAGCCGTACGCACCGGCGAGGCACCCGTGTGCGACATCGTGCAGACTCCCGAACCCACCGCGGAGACGGTCGCCGCCGGAGTGCTCCTCTTCGACGAGAACGACCGGGTCCTGCTCGTCGACCCGACGTACAAGGCGGGATGGGAGTTCCCCGGCGGGGTCGTCGAGGCCGGTGAGGCCCCCGCCCGCGCCGGTATGCGTGAGGTCACCGAGGAGACCGGGATCACCCTCGACGAGGTGCCCTCGCTGCTCGTCGTCGACTGGGAGTCCCCCGCACCGCCCGGCTACGGCGGTCTGCGGCTCCTCTTCGACGGCGGCCGCCTCGACGAACAGGCCGTAGGAGGGCTTCTGCTGCCGGGACCGGAACTGCGCGGCTGGCGCTTCGTCACCGAGCAGGAGGCGGCCGACCTGCTGCCGTCCGTGCGCTACGAGCGACTCCGCTGGGCCCTGCGAGCCCGCGAGCGCGGCGCGGCGCTGTACCTGGAGGCCGGAGTGCCACTGGGCTGATATCGCCCACTCCGGCGCCCACTCCGGCGCCCACTCCGGCGCCCACTCCGGCGGTCGTTCCGTCGGTCGCTCCGTAAGGATCCCCGTGGTTCGGCGCTCTTGCCGCCGCCGGAGGGGCCGCCGCCGGGCGCAGGGGCCTGACGACGCCAGGGTTTCCCAAGGGGCGAACGGCCGGGCATGGCAAGGGCCCGCGCCTGTCGGCGAGGGCCCTTGCCGCGTCCGGGGACGACCAGTTCGCCGCGTCCGGGGACAATCAGTTCGCCGCGTAGTTCCGCAGGAACAGCGCCTCCGCGACCGACAGCCGCTCCAGCTCGTCCGGCGAGACGCTCTCGTTCACCGCGTGGATCTGCGCCTCCGGCTCGCTCAGGCCGATGAGCAGGATCTCGGTGTCGGGGTACAGCGAGGCCAGCGTGTTGCACAGCGGGATCGAGCCGCCCATGCCCGCCGACTGCATCTCCTGGCCCGGGTAGGCGACCGCCATGGCCTCGGCCATCGATGCGTACGCGGGGCTGGAGGTGTCGGCGCGGAACGCCTGGCCCTGACCGATGCGCTCGGTGCTCACCCGCGCCCCCCACGGCGTGTGCGCCTCGATGTGCGCCTCCAGCAGCTTCGTCGCCTCGACCGCGTCGACGCCCGGCGGCACCCGCAGGCTGATCAGCGCACGGGCACCCGCCTGCACCGACGGCGTCGCGCCGACGACCGGCGGGCAGTCGATCCCGAGCACCGTGACGGCCGGACGCGCCCAGACCCGGTCCGCGACCGTGCCGGAGCCGATGAGTTCCACCCCGTCGAGCACCTTCGCGTCCTCACGGAACGCCTGCTCCTCGTACTGCAGCCCGTCCCACGCGGACTCGCCCGCCAGGCCGTCCACGGTCGTCGAGCCGTCCTTCGCCCGCAGCGAGTCGAGGACGCGGATCAGCGCCGCCAGCGCGTCGGGCGCCGCACCGCCGAACTGACCGGAGTGCAGGTTCCCTTCGAGGGTGTCCACCTGCACCCGTACGAGGGTCATGCCGCGCAGGGTCGCGGTGACCGTCGGCAGGCCCGCACGGAAGTTGCCGGCGTCGCCGATGACGATGGTGTCGGCGGTCAGCAGCTCCGGGTGCGCCTCGGCGTACCGTTCGAGACCGCCGGTGCCCTGCTCCTCGGAACCCTCGACGATGACCTTGACGTGCACCGGCACGCCGCCGTTCGCCTTCAGGGCACGCAGCGCCAGCAGATGCATGACGACACCGCCCTTGCAGTCGGCGCTGCCCCGTCCGTACCAGCGGCCGTCGCGCTCCACCAGCTCGAACGGAGGCGTCGTCCAGGCCGCTTCGTCCAGCGGCGGCTGCACGTCGTAGTGCGCGTACAGCAGGACCGTCTTCGCGCCCTCGGGGCCCGGCAGGTAGCCGTACACCGACTGCGTGCCGTCCGGGGTGTCGAGCAGTGCCACGTCCTGGAAACCCTCGGAGCGCAGCGCGTCCGCGATCCAGTTGGCGGCGCCCTCGCTCTCGCTCCTCGGATACTGGTCGAAGTCCGCCACCGACTTGAAAGCCACCAGCTCGGTGAGTTCCGCCTTGGCCCGGGGCATGAGCGAGGCGACGGTCTCGGCGACCGGATTCGACGACATGGGCACGCTCCTTGTAGGTGCGACGTTGTACTTCTGTGTACAGATGATCGAATGATGCGGACTGGTGTACAGGACGCATCCGTGGCAGATCCTCCCACAGCGGCCCGCGGTGACGCCCGCCGTAGGATGCGGGGGACAGGTGCGGCAGACGGCTGGACTGGGAGCAGTAGACCAACGTGAGCAGCGAGAACTCTTCGGCGGACGACGAGCGGCGTGCGGCGGACGACGAACAGCAGGTATGGGACGTCGTGGTCGTCGGTGGAGGGCCGGCGGGTGCCTCGGCCGCCTACGCGGCAGCGGTCGCGGGACGTAGCGTCCTGCTGTTGGAGAAGGCCGAACTGCCCCGCTACAAGACATGCGGGGGCGGCATCATCGGCCCCTCGCGCGACGCGCTGCCACCGGGCTTCGAACTGCCGTTCAGGGACCGGGTGCACGCGGTCACCTTCTCGATGGACGGCAAGTTCGCCCGCACGCGGCGGTCCCGGCACATGCTGTTCGGGCTCATCAACCGTCCGGAGTTCGACCAGCAGCTCGTCGAGTTCGCGCAGAAGGCCGGCGCCGAACTGCGCACGGGTGCCACGGTCTCGCGCGTCGAGCAGCACGGTTCGGCGGTGCCGGACCGGCGCACCGTGGCCGTGGTTCTCCAGGGCGGAGAGACGGTTCTGGCGCGTGCGGTCGTCGGTGCCGACGGCAGTGCCAGCCGGATAGGAGCCCACGTCGGTGTGAAGCTCGACCAGGTCGATCTCGGCCTGGAGGCCGAGATCCCGGTGCCGGAGACGGTCGCCGAGGACTGGCGGGGTCGCGTCCTGATCGACTGGGGCCCCATGCCCGGCAGTTACGGATGGGTCTTCCCCAAGGGCGACACGCTCACCGTCGGCGTGATCTCCGCGCGCGGCGAAGGCGCCGCCACCAAGCGGTACTTGGAGGACTTCATCGCCCGGCTCGGCCTCGCCGGCTTCGAACCGTCGATCTCCTCGGGCCACTTGACGCGCTGCCGGGCCGAAGACTCGCCGCTGTCGCGCGGCCGGGTGCTCGTCTGCGGTGACGCGGCGGGAGTGCTCGAACCCTGGACCCGTGAGGGCATCTCGTTCGCCCTGCGCTCCGGGCGCCTCGCGGGCGAGTGGGCCGTACGGATCGCCGAGGCGCACGACGCGGTGGACGCCCGACGGCAGGCACTGAACTACGCCTTCGCGATCAAGGCCGGGCTCGGTGTCGAGATGAGCGTCGGCAAGCGCCTGCTCGGCGCCTTCGAGCGTCGCCCCGGCATGTTCCACGCGGGGCTCACCGGTCTGCGCCCGGTGTGGAAGGCCTTCACCGGAATCACCCGCGGCTCCACGACGCTCGGGGAGATCATCCGGACCCACCCGATGGTCGGGCGCGCACTGACTACCCTCGACCGCCGGCCCCAGGTGGCGGAAGGCGCGGAGGACTAGAAGCGGGGGACTGGAAGCAGGGACCAGAGGCACGAGGGATCAGAGGCACGAGGGACCAGAAGCAGGGGACTGGACGCGGGAGACCGGAACCAGAAATGCCGACGGTTCCCGTCGTCACCGGAAGACTGCCGGGGGCGGACGGGAATCGCCGGACAGGTTCAGTCGGACAGGTTCAGGGGGCAGGAGGCGACGTGCGGAATCGTCGGACACGCCCGGGGTTCAGGAGACGACGCAACCGGCGTCAGTTGTTGACGGTGATCCGGAAGACCGGGTGGTCGGGAGCGATGCGCCGCAGCTCCTCGTCGGACGAGTCGGGGCCCACGCCGCCGAAGAACACGCCGACCTCGGCCTTCCAGCGCTTGAGGTACGCGCGCAGGATCGACGCCTTGTCGTCGTCGGACACCTCCACCGCGGTGAAGGTCTCCACCTTCTTGCCGAGGCGCAGCTCGCCCCCGCCGGCCGCCCGCATGTTGTGCGTCCACTGGACATGACCGCGGGGCGCGACGAGGTACTGCTCACCGCCCAGGGTGAGCGGATTGACCGGGGTCGTCCGCCACTCACCGCTCTTGCGGCCCCGGACGGCCAGGACGCGCGAGCCGCGGAGGCTGAGGCCGCGCTTGGTGATCCAGGCCACGGCACGGTTGAGGACGTTGACGGTGAACCAGCCGGGCTTCTGGACGTGAGTGGACACGGTGACCTCTCGGGGAGGGGCGGGTTGATGAGAGCGCCGATCTGTTTTGTGAGCACCGCTCTCGCTTGAGAAGAGTCTGCATCGGATCGGTGATCCAATGCAAGAGCGGTGCTCTCGTTTTTGTGCGCCGATCTCTTTTGTGACAGGTGATCGCTAGACAGAGCATCGATCCATTTTCGGATCGCCGCTCTCGTTTGTGTGCACTGCTCTGAAAACGTGGGACACTGCACCGTATGAGTACCGCGCGAGGGGCACGTGCCCGAGCCAGGATCGAGGTCACGGCGGCCATCAAGGACGAGGCGCGCAGACAGCTCGCCGCCGAGGGCGCCTCGAAGCTCTCGTTGCGGGCCGTCGCCCGCGAACTGGGGATGGTCTCCTCCGCCCTCTACCGGTATTTCCCCAGCCGGGACGACCTGTTGACCGCGCTCATCATCGACGCCTACGACTCCCTCGGCGAGGCGGCCGAGTCGGCCCATGCCGAGGTGGCCGCCGCCGGCCCCCGCGAACGCTGGATCACCGTGTGCACGGCGGCGCGGCGCTGGGCGCAGGAGCATCCGCACGAGTACGCGCTCATCTACGGCTCGCCGGTCCCCGGGTACGTCGCGCCGCAGGAGACCGTTCCGTCCGCCTCCCGCGTCGGCCTGCTCCTGATCGGAGTCGTCAGGGACGCGTACCGGGGCAAGGGCGTGGCCCGTACGCCGCTGTCCGACGGACTGAAGACAGAGGCGCGGCGGATGGCCGCCGATCTCGCGCCCGATCTGCCGCCCGAGGTGGTGGTGGCGCTGGTCGCCTCGTGGGCGCAGCTCTACGGGCTGATCGGGTTCGAGCTGTTCGGCCAGTTCAACCGCGTCGTGGAGGACCGGGAGCCGTTCTTCCGGCATGCGGTGGGGCGGCTCGCGCATGACGTGGGGCTGGTGTATCCGGAGGCGGGCGAGACCGCCGCCGGGCCGCCACCGGCGTAGCCGGGCTTCCTTTGGCGCAGGCCGGGCCTCGACCGTCTCGTACTCCGTGGGGAGTACGGGTGATCACCTCGCCCGGCGGACGCCTGCGTCGCGGTCGGCCGTCTAGCGTGACGGCCATGGAAGAGCAGCACACACCCGCGGCGCCGACGTGGGGCGGTTCGTCACGCTGGTGGCACGGGCCGCCCGGGTGGGACCGACGGGACGACGAGGGGCGCCGCGCGCGATGGCCGTGGCGTTCCACGCTGCTGCTGACCGCTTTCGTGTTGATCGGTTCCCACTTCGCCGCCCATGCCCAGCACGGTGACCGGCTCGCTCTGGACCCCTTCTCCCGGGCGCTTCTTCTGGTGGGTTCGGGCTTGTTGCTCTGGCGCCAGCGCCATCCCGTTGTCGTCGTGTTCGGCACGGCCGCGGTGGCCCTGGTCTACGTGGCCGCCGGATATCCCTACGGGCCGGTCTTCCTCCCCGTGGCGGTGGCCTGCTTCAGCGCCGTGGTCGCAGGGCACCGCAGAGCGGCCTGGACGGCGGTCGGCCTGCTCTGGGCGGGGCATCTTCTGGTCGCCCACTGGCTGTATCGCCGGCTGCCCCCGACGGGCGACCACTCTCCGTCCTGGATGCAGGAGATCGGCATCGCCACCTGGGTCGTGGCGGTGGTGGCCCTGGCGGAGCTGGTGCGGGTGCGCCGCGAGCAGTGGAGCCGCGAACGGGCCGAGCGCTCGCAGTCGGCCCGGCGTCGCGCCGACGAGGAACGGCTGCGGATCGCCCGCGAACTGCACGACGTGCTGGCGCACAGCATCTCGGTGATCAACGTCCAGGCGGGCGTGGGCCTCGCGCTCCTCGACTCCGATCCCGAACAGGCGCGTACGGCGCTCACCACCATCAAGGCGGCCAGCAAGGAGGCGCTCGGCGAGGTCCGGCAGGTGCTCGACACCCTGCGAGCGCCTGGGGAGGCGCCGCGCGCGCCCGCTCCCGGGCTCGACCGGCTGCCCGAACTGGTCGAGCAGGCGGCGCGCGCCGGTCTCACCGTCGAGGTCGAGGGTGAGGTACCGGCGCCCGCGCCCGGCACCGACCTCGCCGCGTTCCGCATCGTCCAGGAAGCGCTCACCAATGTCGTACGGCATTCGGGGTCGCGCCGGGCCCGGGTGCGGTTCGATCACGAGCGGGGCGTGCTGCGGCTGCGGATCGACGACGACGGTCCGGCTACCGGTGCGGACGCGGGGGGAAGCGGCAACGGGCTCGCGGGCATGCGGGAGCGGGCGGCCGCGCTGGGTGGCACGATCGAGGCCGGTCCGCGCGACGACGGAGGGTTCCGGGTGCTGGCCGTACTGCCGTGGAAGGTCAAGGAGGAGAACCGGTGATCCGCGTACTGCTCGCCGACGACCAGTCATTGGTCAGGGCCGGCTTCAAGGCGCTGCTCGACGCCCAGCCGGACATCGAGGTGGCCGGGGAGGCCGCCGACGGCGAGCAGGCGGTGCGCGCGGTCCGTGAACTGGTTCCGGACGTCGTCCTGATGGACATCCGGATGCCGGTGCTGGACGGCCTCGCCGCCACGCGCCGTATCACCGGCGACGGGGCGCTCGGCGACGTGAAGGTGGTCATGCTCACCACGTTCGAGCTGGACGAGTACGTCTTCGAGGCCATCCGCTCCGGTGCTTCCGGCTTCCTGGTCAAGGACACCGAACCCGATGAACTGCTGCGCGCGGTACGGGCGGTGGTCGAGGGCGACGCCCTGCTCTCGCCCGGGGTGACGCGCCGGCTGATCTCCGAGTTCGCGGCGCGCTCGAAGGAGCCCGAGTCGGTCGCGACGCTGGCCGGACTCACCGAGCGGGAACGGGAGGTGATGGCGCTGGTCGGCATCGGCCTCTCGAACGAGGAGATCGCCCGCCGTCTGGTCGTCAGCCCGCTCACGGCCAAGACCCACGTCAGCCGGACGATGGTGAAACTCGGCGCCCGCGACCGCGCCCAACTGGTCGTACTCGCCTACGAGTCGGGGCTGGTACGACCGGGGTGGCTGGGCTGAGGAACGGCGGCTTCCCGGTGGAAGCGGAACAGCACGGTGGCCACCCGTAGCACGAAGAGGGCGGCGGCCAGGGTGCCGCCCACGGTGATGAGCGCGTGCACCGTGGCGGACGACAGGTCCAGGAAGAGAGCGGGACCGGTCACGACCCCGAAGGCGACCGCCGCGACGAACGCCGCGCTGGCCAGGGCGTATCCGATCTCGACGGTCACGGCGTCGCGCCGTGCCTGATGCCGCGCATGGGTGCGCGGCACCCGCGTCATGTCCGTATCGCTGCGGCAACTGCCCGCGATGTCCCCGTTGTTGTTCATGGGCCGAGTCAACAGCCGCGCGCCCGGCGGAGCAAGAGCCCCGGCGGGCGCGCGTGTCGGGCGTGTTCACCGGTCGTGGACGGTGACCCGTTCCGGCTCCGGCTCCGCCACCGTCCGGCCGGACTGGTCGGGCTGGTCGGGCTGGTCGGGCTGGTCGGACCGGGTGACGACGAGGGACTCGGGCTGTCGCCTTGCGCGCAGGCCGGGCAGGGTGATCAGCAGGCCTGCCAGGGCGATGCCGGTCACCACCATCAGGCCGGTGCGGTAGCTGTCGAGGACGTCCTGGGGCGAGGACCCCGCGGAGGAGCTCGCGGTGACGACGGCCGTGACGATCGCGAGGAAGATCGCGCCGCCTACCTGCACGGAGGTGTTGAGCAGGCCCGAGACCATGCCCTGCTCGTGGTCGTCGACGCCGTTGGTCGCCTGGATGTTGAGGGACGGGAAGACGAGGGCGCAGGCGGCGCCGATCAGCAGCATGGTGGGCAGGATGAGCGTCGCGTAGACGGGGTCGAGGTCGACGCGAAGGAAGAGCGCGTACCCGGCGACCATCAGGGCGAAGCCCGCCGCGATGAGCCGGGGTGTGCCGAACCGGTCGACGACGGCCCCCACCTTCGTGGAGGACAGGGCGACCAGCGCGCCGGCCGGCAGGAAGGCGAGCGCGGTGTGCAGGGCCGACCAGCCGAGCAGCGACTGCATGTACAGCGTGACGAGGAACTGGAAGCCGACGTACGAGCCGAAGAACGCCATCGCGCCGAGCTGGGCACGGACTTGGCTGCCGGAGCGCAGCACGCCGAGCCGGATCAGCGGGCTCGGGCTGCGCCGCTCGACGCCGACGAAGACGGTGAGCAGCACGGCGACGGCGAGGAAGGACAGCAAGGTCCGGGCCGATCCCCAGCCGGCTTCGGGCGCCTGGACGACGGAGAAGACGAGCAGCAGCATCGAGGCGGTGCCGATGACGGCGCCCGGGATGTCGTAACCCCCGTGGCCCTTCTCGCGTCCGCTGCGCGGGATGAGCTTCAGGCCCGCGAACAGGGCGGCGACGGCGATGGGGGCGGGAAGCAGCATGGTCAGCCGCCAGCTCGCCTCGGTGAGCAGCCCCGACAGGACCAGGCCCATGGAGAATCCGGTGGCCGCGCAGGTGGTGTAGATCGAGAGCGCGCGATTGCGCAGCGGACCCTCGGCGAACGTCGTGGTGATGATCGACAGGCCCGCGGGCGCGGTGAACGCGGCGCTCAGACCCTTGATGAAACGGCTGGCGATCAGCAGCGGGCCCGAGTCGACGAGACCGCCGAGCAGCGAGGCGAGCGCGAAGACGGCGAGGGCCACGAGGAAGACCTGGCGGCGGCCCAGCAGGTCGGCGGTGCGTCCGCCGAGGAGCAGCAGTCCGCCGTAACCCAGGATGTAGCCGCTGACGACCCATTGGAGCGTCGAGGTGGAGAGGTCGAGTTCGGAGCCGATGGACGGCAGCGCCACGCCGACCATCGACACGTCCAGCGCGTCCAGGAACATCGCGGCGCAGAGCACGAGCAGGGTGCCCCACAGCCGGGGAGTCCAGCGTCCCGGCACGGGGTGGGTGAGCGGAGAGGTCATACCGCCGACAGTACATGCACATGCATTCAATGCAAGCGCATTTAATTACGGCGCAACAAAGTTGATTTTTTGCTACGGTGCGTGCATGGCTGCCGAGAATGCCGAGCAAGGGCTCGTGGACCAGTGGCGCGGCATCCTGACGGTGCACGCCCGCACCCTTTGCGAACTCGACCGGGAGCTGCATCCGCACGGTCTGGGAGCCAGCGACTTCGAGGTCCTCGACCTGCTGACGACGGGCACCGCGGCGGACGGCGGCCCCAGCTTCCGCGTGCAGGAGATCTCCGAGCGCGTCCACCTCAGTCAGAGCGCCCTGTCCCGGCTGATCGGACGCCTGGAGAAGGACGGCCTCGTGACGCGGGGAATGTGCGCCGAGGACCGCCGGGGCGTGCGTGTGTGCGTCACTCCCAAGGGGCGCGAACTGCACGGTGAGGTACTGCCGTTGCAGCGTGCGGTCCTGGCCCGGATGCTGGCGGGCGACCCGGCGGTGTGCGGGGAGTGACCGGGCTGCCCGGTTCGCGGTCCGCCGCCCGGACCCGGAGGCCCGGGTCGGCGGAAGTGGCCCTCAGCTCCAGCTGACGGCGGACCTCTCCCGCCACAGCGTGGCGAGTGAGGCGTCGCCCGTCACGGTCGGGAACGGGGCGCGGTTCCACAGGGCCAGGTAGAGACCCGCGGCCGGTCCCGCCAACTCGCAGTCCACGTCCGCGTTCTGGTCGGTGCCGGGGTGCGGGTGACCGCCACGCTCGGCGAACGGCGGTTCGGGCGAAAGGCGTACGGTCCACACGGCGTCCGTGCGGTCCGTGGCACACACGCGCAGCACACGGGGTTCCTCGGTGCGGACCCTGCTCCTGTCCCGGCCGTGGAATCCGCGCAGCAACTCGTCGATCCCGTCGAGCGCGAAGTCCGGCTGGACGGCGGTGGGTTCTCCGCCGAGCGCCGACTCGGCGTCGACCCGGTGCACGGTGGTCTCGTGCGCCTGACGGCGTGCCCAGAAGGCCAGGGGTGAGGGTGCCGGCAGGAAGCTCCAGCACCGCACGTCCGGCGAGGCGTCGGCCAGGGTGTCAACGAGCCGGCGGTGCCCGTCGCGGAACCAGGTCAGCAACTCGTCGTGGTCCAGCTCCGGCAGACCGCCGTCGGGGTGGTACGAGGTGTGCCCCTCGGCGACGAACCCGGTGGCCCAGCGGTGGACCATGCCCGTGTGCCGCACCAGATCCCTGACCTGCCAGCCGGGGCAGGTCGCGACCTCGGCGTCGACGCCCGCCTTCTCCGCGGCGGTGGCCAGCGACCGGCCCTCCCGGTCCAGGGTTTCCACGAACTCCCGAATCTCCATGCCGAGAAGTGTGCCGGACGTGGGCGCCTCGCGCGGAGGGCGGG
Organism: Streptomyces sp. NPDC059371; assembly: GCF_042751995.1. Lineage (NCBI taxonomy): Bacteria > Bacillati > Actinomycetota > Actinomycetes > Kitasatosporales > Streptomycetaceae > Streptomyces > Streptomyces sp. NPDC059371. The sequence continues at coordinate 161,290 of NZ_JBHYXD010000001.1, forward strand.
GCCGAAGTGCGGGGGAGGGGAGGCGACTTCAGCGTGCCGGAACGGGATCTCGACCCTGACGGTGCCTGCCCGCCTCCGTGGGCCCATGGCGGTGCGGTGCCTGCCCGCCTCCGTGTGGCCTATGGCGATGCGGTGCCTGCCCGCCTCCGTGGGCCCATGGCGGTGCGGTGCCTGCCCGCCTCCGTGTGGCCTATGGCGATGCGGTGCCTGCCTGCCTCCGTGGGCCCATGGCGGTGCGGTGCCTGCCCGCCTCCGTGTGGCCTATGGCGATGCGGTGCCTGCCCGCCCCGCCGGCCCACGAGGGCGCGGCGCGTCCCCGCCCCCGTCGGCCCGGCGCCCTCCAGCCGTCCCCGTCAGCCCACGGCGGCGCGGCGTGTCGCGAATCCGATCAGGGCGGCCACGGCCGCCAGTGCCGCCACGCTGGTGAGCGCCGTCGGCAGGGAGTACCCGTCGGCCATGAACCCGATCACGGGCGGCCCGATCAGCAGACCCCCGTACCCGAGTGTGGAGGCGACCGCGACGCCGTTGGCTCCGGCGAGCGCGCCGGCCCGGTCGACCGCCACGGGGAAGACGTTGGCGAGGCCGAGCCCGGTGACGGCGAAGCCGAGGAACGCGGCCCAGACGGAAGGCGCGAGGGAGCCGAGCAGCATGCCGAGCGAGGCCGTCGTGCCGCCCATGACCAACGTGCGGGTCCGGCCCAGCCGTTCGAGGAGTGCCGTCCCGCTCAGCCGGCCGACCGTCATGGCGAGGGCGAAGCAGGAGTAACCGACGGCGGCGGTCCCCGGGCGGGTGTCGAGGTCCTGCTGGAGATGGAGGGCACCCCAGTCCGCGAGGGCGCCCTCACCGTACGAGGTGCACAGGGCGATCAGCCCGAAGACCACCACCAGGCCGCGGGTGCGGGAGTCGAGACGGCGTCGCCGCTCGGGCGCGTCACCCCGTGGCCGGTCCGGTGACACCGGGACGTCCTCGCGGAGCAGCGCGCGTCCCGCGACGCCGGTCACGAGCAGGCCGATGACGGCGATGCCGAGCAGATGGCGGGTCGGTGACAGATACCCGGCGACCAGCCCGCCGAGAGCAGCTCCGAGCATGCCGCCCAGACTGTAGGCCGCGTGGAAACTGGGCATCACGGGGCGTCGTAGCGCGGCCACGAGATCGACGGCCGCGCTGTTCATGGCGACGTTGATGCCGCCGTAGCCCACGCCGAAGATCAGCAGGAACAGTCCGAGAAGCGGTACCGAGTGGGCGAGCGGGGGCAGGACGATGCTCAAGGACAGCAGCACCGCGCAGGCGACGGTCACCGGGTGACTGCCGAACCGCCGGCACAGGCGTCCCGTCAGCATCATGGTGATCACGGCTCCGGCGGAGACGCCGAGAAGGGCGAGGCCGAGAGCGCCGGCTGAGGCGCCGGTCTGGTGCTTGATGGCGGGGATACGGACGACCCACCCGGCGAAGACGAAGCCGTCCAGGGCGAAGAAGGCGGTGAGGGTGACACGGAGTCGGGTGAGGGAACGATCCGGCACGGCACTGTGCGGAACGGTTTTGTTTATTAGCGGCACAAACTCACGTTAGACGGCTGCCACGCTCGGGGCAAGGGGAGCGGCGGGCCGGGATGGGAGGGGCCGCGATTGTACGAATGCGCTGGTGGAGGCCGGGTGGAACCCGGCTGGGGTGCTCGTCGAGCACAGCTCGGGCGGGCGCTCGTCGAGTCCCGGTCGAGGCCGGGGAACATCGCTGCCGGACGACAGCATGTTCCGCGCGGTCAAGGAAGTGGTGCCGGCGCAGGGCCTGCGCCCGGCCGACTGCGGTCCGGGTCGCCATCTCCGCGTAGCTCGGCATGGACCAGGCCCGGCCGGACCGGTCCACGAAGCTGGTGATTCCGCGGTCGGTGAGCCGCTGGACGGCGGTCTGGATGGCCTGCCTGCGCGTTTCCACGCCGGTCCACTCGTTGTTTATGCAGGCCGAGTCAGGCCAGGGCCTCGAAGCCGCTGCGGAGGAGCCTGGGTTACAAGTCCACCCCAATCACGATCGCAGCGATGCACGCCTTGGTAGAGGAGATCGCCGCCTTGCGGGCTGATCTCTTCCAGGTGGGCTGGAACGCGAGGGCGGCCAAGCTTCCGGGTATGGAAGCGTCTCGATTTCCCAGGCCCGGGGAAGGGAGTCCGGCCGCGCAGGGAGCGTGATCGCGCCCACCAATGGTGTCAGTCAGGGCCCTCAGTCAGGGAGATCTCAACCTGTTTGATTTCCCGCTGTATGACAGCTCCTCCCGGACGTTCTGGTCACCAGGTACGCCAGCCCTCCGCGCGTCCTCGACGAACTGCGCGAGCTCGTCGAAGGTCATGTCTTTGTCTTCGCCGGTGGCCCGGATCGAGGTTGGCATGGGCTCAGGATGACGCAGCGGGCCCCGCTGCGGGAGATGTTCGCAGCAGGGCCCAAGCGTTCGCATCGGCGAGTGCGGCAGTTCGCCCTACCTCACTGCTCCTGGACGTCGGTGATCTTCACAGACAGCTTCGTGCCGGCAGAAGTGGTGCTGATCGAGGAGGGGGTGTAATTCAGGCTTGTCTGTTCCGTCAGTTCAGCCGTCTCGATGACCGGTCCGGACTCGTCGCCGCGGATTTCGTAGGTGATCTCGTACGTGGCCTCCGGGTCGACATCTCCGCTGTCGACCATGAGGGTCAGGTTTGGCTCGACCGTGACGTTGCAGCCTGCCGACCCGAAGCACTGGCGCGACTTGGTCTTCAGCTCGATCGTGAAGCTGTCGGCGTCGAGGGCGGCATACGTCGGCTCCGCGTCCTCCGTGGCGTCGACCGCGGGTGCGGCCTTTGGAGCGCTCGACTTGGTAGTGGCGGCTGCTGCCTTGTTGGCGTTGGACACAGAGTGCACGACCACAAATCCGGTCGCGATGATGGTGGCGATCACGGCGGCGGCTGAGCCGATGACGACGGCGTTGGCTGGGGACTTCTTCGGTGCCGGTGGGGGCGGCGGATCGCTGGGCATGGGCGGCAGCGTCGGGTCGGTCATGGTCCCCCCTGGGACGATCTTTGTTGAATGTAACGTGGTTGATTTGTAAAGGTCTTGTGTGGCTGTAGTCAACTGGTGGGGGGTTCGCTCAACCCTCAGAGCCTCATGGAAGAGTTGAGGTGGTTCCGCTGGTGAGGGGTCAGTGGCCGCAGCTTTTGACCACCACCCGCAGGTGGGGCAGTACTCATACAGGGCGGGGGGCGTCGGATCATCCGTCGTTCATCTCCCCGTGGCAGCAGCCGGGTTGATCAGGCGCCGGAGCGCGTCGCCGACGTCCGGCCGCCTCCGCTTCCTCGGCGCCGTGCCGTCTCTCGCGCCAGGCCATGAACGTCTGCCGGCCGACCATTGCCTACGACCACGTAGGCCACTTCCGGGAACGCGGCGACGATGCACCAGTCGGCCACCAGGGCCACGACGAAGAGAGCAGCGACGCGGCCCCGGCCGGTCGGCTCGTCGGACTCCCCTGCTGTGGCGTCCGTTGCCTCGGCTGGCTCTTTGACGGGGTGTCAAGAGCAGCGCGGAGTTCGGTCGCAGCGCCGCCGTAGGTGCGTAGGACGGCCCACCGGGAGGCGAGCCTGCGGGCCTGCTCGGTGCTGTGGAACCACCTCTCGACCATCTTCAAGTCGGCGGTTGGGAAGTGCCTCAGCAAGAATCCCTGCCGGGCGGCGAGTCGGGGAGCGCGTCCGCAGGCTTCGGGGGAGACGAAGGCGCGGGCATGGATCAGTCGGGAGGCCCATGCCGTCCGGGAGGCGATGCCTCGGCGATACCGGATGGTGGGAGATCTGGGCATGCACACAGGCTTGCGCCAGGGGGAGGCGATCGCCTTCAGCCTGGACGATGTGACGAAGATCAGATGGTCGTCAACATCCGTCGCCAGCTTCAGTGGAGTAAGGACGGGCGGACTGCTTACTTCAAGCTGCCCAAGAACCGCAAGGAGCGCCAAGTGCCCTTGTCGCCGTTCTTCCTCAAGGTCATCAACGAATACACCGAGGAGTTCCCTCCGGTCACGGTGACTCTTCCGTGGCTGGGGGCCGGGGAACGCCGGCCGTGAGACAGCCGCGGTCCGGCTGTTGGTCACAACGCAGCGGCGAAACCGCCCCGGTCGCTTCAACGAAAGGACGATGAAGCCAGCGCTGGCGGCGGCCGGTCTGATCCCGGCCCGCAAGGAGAGGGAGTCCTGGGGGTGGGAGCCATCGCGAGAGATGACGCACCACTGCTGGAGGCACACCTACGTCGGCGTGCAGCTCGGCGTCGGCGAGGATGTCGTGTCGGTGTCGCACAGGCTCGGCCATGCGTCGGTGACGATCACGCTGGAGACGTACGCACACTTCATGCCTGACAACGGGATGCGTGGCAGGACCGCGGTGGAGGCGTGGCTGGGCGCCGCGGATGTGAGCAAAACCCCCTGAGAACCCCCTCGCTGCTACAGAGAACACAGAGGGCCGCCACCCGAAGTTCGGGTAGCGGCCCTTTCCGTGGGTCGCGGTCCTGGCGACTGCGCTGGTCAGGCGCCTGCCGCGGCCGTCCGGGTGTCCGCTCTCCGACCAGAGAGGAGCCCGGGGTGGATCCGTGCTCAGACCGCCGGAGCCGGGAAGGTCGGGTACTCCACGCCCGAGACGTGCTGGACGACGCGGATGACCTGGCAGGAGTAGCCGAACTCGTTGTCGTACCAGAGGTAGAGGATCGCGTTGTCGTCCTCGACCTTGGTGGCGCCGGCGTCGACGATCGAGGCGTGGCGCGAGCCGATGAAGTCGCTGGACACCGCGTCGGGGGCGCTGATGAAGTCGATCTGGCGCTTGAGCGGTGAGGTCAGCGAGACGTTGCGGAGGTAGTCGAGGACCTCCTCGCGGGTGGTCGCGCGGCCCAGGCGCAGGCTGAGGATCGCGATCGAGACGTCCGGCACCGGAACACGGATCGAGCTGCCGGTGATGGGCGCCTTGAGGTCGGGCAGCGCCTTGGCGACCGCGGAGGCGGCACCCGTCTCGGTGATGACCATGTTGAGCGGCGCGGAGCGGCCGCGGCGGTCGGAGCTGTGGTAATTGTCCAGCAGGTTCTGGTCGTTGGTGAACGAGTGGACGGTCTCCACGTGGCCGCGCAGAACGCCGTACTCCTCGGCCATCGCCTTGAGCGGCGGCACGATCGCGTTGGTGGTGCAGGAGGCGCAGGACAGGATCTGCTCGTCCGGCTTGATCGTGTCGTGGTTGACGCCGTGCACGATGTTCGGGACGTCGCCCTTGCCCGGAGCCGTCAGGACGACCTTGTCGATACCGGGGCGCAGGTGGTTCGAGAGACCCGCGCGGTCACGCCACTTGCCGGTGTTGTCGACGAGGATGGCGTCCTTGATGCCGTACGTCGTGTAGTCGATCTCGGACGGGTCGTTGGCGTAGATGACCTTGATCTCGTTGCCGTTGGCGATGATCGTGCTGTTCGCCTCGTCGACGGTGATCGTGCCCTGGAACTGGCCGTGGATGGAGTCGCGGCGCAGCAGCGAGGCGCGCTTGACGATGTCCTGGTCGCCGCCCTGGCGCACGACGATGGCGCGCAGGCGAAGGCCGTTGCCGGAGCCGGTCTTCTCGATGAGCAGCCGGGCGAGCAGACGGCCGATGCGGCCGAAGCCGTAGAGGACGACGTCACGGCCCTCGCGGCGCTCGATCTTGTTCTCGCCGGTGGCCCCGGAGACCGCCTCGGCGGTGAACTCCTCGACGGACAGCCCGCGGTCGTCGGCGGCGTACGTCGCGGCGAGCATGCCGATGTCGATCTGGGACGGGCCGAGATCGAGCGTGGTGAGCGTCTGGAGGAACGGAAGCGTGTCGGTGACCGAGAGCTCCTCGCCGGCGATCTGCCGGGCGAAGCGGTGGGTCTTGAGGATGCTCACCACCGACTTGTTCACCAGGGAGCGGCTGTGCAGGAGAACGGTGACGTCCTGCTCCCGGTGCAGCCTCCCGATGATGGGGATCATCGACTCCGCGATCTCTTCGCGGGTCTTCCAGTTGGTGAACGCGTCGTCGTTGACAGTCACAGGAATCATCTTTCGAGCTAGGTGGCGCTCATATGGTAACCGGCCCCTGTTTCTGACGTTCATGCGGTGTCCACTCATGGGAAGGTCGACGTCCGCCGGGGCGTCCGGGGCGTGGGAATTGGGGGCGGTCGGGTGGCGCTCGGGTCCCGCCCCGCCCCGCCCAGCCGGGCCACGCCCCGCAAACCGGGCCACGCCCCGCGAACCAGGTCCCGCCCCGCCCAGCCGGGCCACGTCCCGCGAACCAGGTCCCACCCTGCGAGCCGGGCCACGTCCCGCGAACCAGGTCCCACCCCGCGAGCCGGGCCACGCCCCGCAAACCGGGTCCCACCCTGCGAGCCGGGTCCTTCAGGCGGCGGCGGTCGTCCGATTGAAGCGCCGGACGGTTATACGGCCATGACCTCGATGCCGGCTTCCTCGAACCGCCCGATCGTCTCGGGTTCCGCAGCCGCGTCCGTGACGAGGGTGTTCACCGACTCGGCCGCGCAGATGCGGGCGAACGCGCGCTGCCCCAGCTTGCTGGAGTCGGCGGCGACGATCACGCGCTCGGCCCGCTCGCACAGAAGGCGGTTGATCGCCGCCTCCGCCTCGTCGTGGGCGGCGGCGCCGTGCGTGGCGTCGAACGCGACCACGCCGAGCACCGCGACGTCCAGGGTGATCTGCTTCAGGACGGCATCCGCGAGCGGTCCGATCAGCTCGTACGACTGCGGCCGGGCGACCCCGCCGGTCGTCACGATCTTGAACTGGGGGCGTACGGCGAGCTCGTTCGCGATGTTGAGCGCGTTCGTGACCACGGTCAGCGCGGGGGAGCCCGACGCCAGGTCCGGGCGTACGGCGAGAGCGCGGGCCACCTCGGTCGTCGTGGTGCCGCCGGTGAGGCCCACCGCCTCGCCGGGGGTGATCAGGCCGGCGACCGCCTTGGCGATGCGCTGCTTCTCCGAGGCGTGACGGGCGGTCTTGTAGCGCAGGGGCAGTTCGTACGAGACGCCGTGCACGACCGCGCCGCCCCGGGTGCGTACGAGCATCTGCTGCTCGGCGAGCTGGTCGAAGTCGCGCCGGATCGTCGCCGCCGAGACCTCCAGCCGTGCCGCGGCCTCCTCGACGTCCAGACGGCCCCGCTCCACGAGCAGTTCCAGCAGCGCCTTCCATCGGGCGTCCCGCGACATCAGGGCTCTCCATTCCTCGCTCCTCCGCGACCTTAACGCACCCCATCCGCGCTCAGATGCTTGATTGTGCTCGAAACCTCGCTATATCTTGCAGAAACGAGCATCAGTGGGAGGGGTAAGCCATGACGTATGTCGAAGACGAACTGAACAGCCAGCCCGAGTGCTGGATCCGCGCGGCCGACGAGGCGCCGGCGCACACGGCCGCGCTGCCGGCGCCGGGGGAGCGTGTCGCGATCGTGGGATGCGGCACCTCGTTCTTCATGGCGCAGGCCGCGGCCGTGCTCCGTGAACAGTCCGGGCAGGGGGAGACGGACGCCTTCGCCGCCTCGGAGTTCCCCGCGGGCCGTTCGTACGATCGCGTGGTCGCCCTGACGCGCTCCGGGACGACCACCGAAGTGCTCGAACTGCTCGGCCGGCTGCGCGGACAGACCCGTACGACCGCCGTCACCGCCGATCCGGACACGCCCGTGATGAAGTCCGCGGACGACGTCGTCGTGCTCGGCTTCGCCGACGAACGGTCCGTCGTGCAGACCCGGTTCGCGACGACCGCGCTCACCCTGCTCCGCGCCCACCTCGGCCTGCACGGCGAGGCCGTCGTCGCGGACGCGCGCACCGCACTCGACAGCCCGCTGCCCGAAGGGCTCGTCGACTGCTCGCAGTTCACCTTCCTCGGCCGCGGATGGACCGTCGGGCTCGCCAACGAGGCCGGACTCAAGATGCGGGAGGCGTCCCTCGCCTGGACCGAGGCCTACCCCGCGATGGAGTACCGTCACGGCCCCATCAGCATCACGACCCGGGGCACCGCCACCTGGATGCTCGGCGAAGCGCCCGAGGGGCTCGCCGAACAGGTCCGCGGGACCGGTGGGCTGTGGGTCGACGGGGGCCTCGACCCGCTCGCCGAACTGGTCCGCGCCCAGCGCCTCGCCGTCGCCGTCGCCGCGGCGCGCGGCCTCGATCCCGACCGGCCCCGCCACCTCACCCGCTCGGTGATTCTCGACGGCTGAACCGGCTGCGTTCTCTGCACTCTCTCAAGCCGCTCAAGCCGCTCAAGCCGCTCAAGCCGCTCAAGCCGCTCAAGCCGCTGAGCCGCCGGACTCGCGGAGCCGCCGTAGCCGCCGAGCCCTTGAGGCCGCCGGGCCGCCGAAGCCGCCGCCCCGGCTCGATCCCCCATGGAACAGGAGGAGTTGTGCCCCTCGCAGCAACCGGAGAACTGGTCGCCCGGACCGCCGAGGACCGGACCGCCGTCGCCGCCTTCAACGTCATCACCCTGGAACACATCGAGGCCGTCATAGCGGGGGCGGAGTCGGCAGGCGCGCCCGTCGTCCTCCAAGTCAGCGAGAACGCGGTCAAGTTCCGCCACGGGAGGCTGCTGCCGCTGGCCCGTGCCGCGACCGCCGCCGCCGAACGGGCCTCCGTGCCCGTCGCCCTGCACCTCGATCACGTTCAGAGCGACGATCTGCTGCGCCAGGCGCCCGGTGCCGGGTTCAGCTCCGTCATGTACGACGCCTCGCGCCTGCCGTACGAGGAGAACCTCGCGGCGACCCGTGCCGCCGCCGACTGGGTGCACGCCCAAGGCCTGTGGATCGAGGCGGAATTGGGGGAGATCGGCGGCAAGCACGGCGAACCCCCGCGGGACGCGCACGCGCCGGGTGCCCGTACCGACCCCCTGGAGGCCCGCGCCTTCGTGGCCGACTCCGGCGTGGACGCCCTGGCGGTGGCGATCGGCAGCTCGCACGCCATGACCAGCCGGACCGCGGCCCTCGACCACGGCCTCCTCAAGCGCCTCGCCGCCGCGCTCGATGTCCCCCTCGTCCTGCACGGTTCCTCCGGGGTGCCCGACGGAGAGCTCCGGGCGGCCGTCGAAGGCGGTATCGCCAAGGTCAACATCGGCACCGCGCTGAACATCGCGATGACGGGCGCCATACGGGAGTTCCTCACCGCCAGCCCCGACGCCGTGGACTCACGGAAGTACCTGGGTGTGGGGCGCGAGGCGATGGCGCGGACGGTGGCGGGGCTCATCGCCGTACTGCGGGGGTGAGTGTCCTTGTGCCGCGGAGGAGGTGAGCCGCCGCGGGGGTGAGCGCCGCTGTGCCACGGGTGGGAGCGCCCTCCAGATACCGCTACGGCCGGATATGCGCCCCAAAAGCGACTGCCCGCCGCGCACCGAGGCGGGCGGAAGCCGTTTTCCACGCATGTGCTTTTGCACCGACGGCAGTTCGAGCGGGTGACAAGGTGGCTAGGGTGAACGACTATGAGGAGGCCGAAAGGGCACGGCAGGCTCGCGGGTGAACCTTCGCCCCGGAGGCCGCTCGGGCACGCGTCCGGATGCCCCCATGAACGCGGGGAGCAGGGGTTTGCGGTGTTTTCGGGGCAGGGCCGGCACCGGGCCGGGCGCAGGACGGAGAAGGCCTTGAGCGGTCAACTTCTGGCCGGTATCGGTAGGTTGGCGCGTGAGAACCGGGTGTACGCCCCGGTGAACAGGGCGATCTCGGAAACCGGCCCGCACCGCGGCGCGCATCGGGGCGTGCGCCCTCGCCGCGGCGCCCATCGGGGACTCCGCCCGCGCGTGCTTCTGGGCCCGCTGTGAACGGACTGATCTACTACGTGGCCGCCGCCGTTCTCTGGATGGGACTCGCCGCCCAGCTCCCCGATCTGCGACGGCACCGCAAGGACCCGCTCAAGCGGTCGTTCTGCGCCGTCATCCTGCTGTCGGGACTCTGCTTCGTGCTCGGCGCGCCACCCACCGTCATTCTCGTCAACAGCCTTACGGGCGTTCCGAACATCGCGGCGCCGCTGACCTACGGCGCGGTGACCGCCTTCGGCGCGGCCTCGCTCATCCTCATCGTGCACTGGCGGGGCAACGACCCCGTCCAGGTGCGGCGCACGTCGCGGGCATGGCTGTTCAGCTACCTGGGGGTGATCGCCGCCGAGGGCGTGCTGTTCTCGCTGGGCGACGCTCCGGTCGAGCGCCGGGCCGACTTCGACACCTACTACGCCTCGACGCCGTTCATCCGGGAGATGATCGTGCTGTATCTGGTGGCGCACATGGTGGCCGCGGTGACGACGACCCTGTTGTGCTGGAGCTGGATACGGAAGGTGAAACGCTGGACCCGGGGCTCGTTGGTCCTGCTCGTACTGGGCTGGCTGTTCACCAGCGCCTACGGCGTCGTCAAGTCCGTCGCGCTGACCGCTCATTGGCTCGGACACCGCTGGGACAGCCTCAGCACCAGCGTCGCACCGCTGGTGGCAGTCGGCTCCTGTCTGGCCTCGGCCGGCTACATCCTTCCCCTTATCGGCCCGCGCATCGATTCGGCCGTCACGTTCATACGGCTGCGTCCGCTGTTCCGGCTGCTGGCGGGGCCCACCGGCCGCCGGCGCTGCGTCACCGCGCTCTCGTGGCGGATGATCGGCGACGTCGAACTGCGGCTCACGACAAGGGAAACCGCCATTCGCGACGGCCTCAAACGGCTCGCCGGACAGCTCGACGACCAGGTGCGCAGCCATGCCTACCGGGACGCGCTGGCCGCCGGATCCTCGGCCGCGGAGGCCGAGATGATCGGGATGGCCGCGATGGTCGCCGTGGCCGCTCTCGCCGAGGCGCCGACTCCCATGGCGGAGACCGGCACCATCGGCATCTCGGTGGGTGACGTCGACGTGGTGGTCTCGGTCAGCGCGCGCGTGCGACGGCCGGCCGGCGGTTCACGGTCGTTGGACACGGGGCAGCCGTCCCTGCTGAGCCTGTCCAAGGCGGTGCGCACACCGATCGTCGACGCCGCGATCCAGTCCCGCAGAACCGCGGTGCGACAGCCGTCCTGAACGCGCCCCGCGCGGTGACCCGCCCGTAGGCCGCCCCCGTGCGCTCGTGCGACGGCGGGACGAAAGCCCGGAGCGTGAACGGCCGGGACCCACGCCCGGGACCCACGCCCGTACCGCGCCCGCCGCCGTCACACGGCGAGCGGGCCCACGGAGTCGACGAAGGCGCTCTCCTCGAAGGTCAGCGGAGGCCCGGCCGACGGCTCCATGACGGGGCCCTTCAAGGTGGCCATGAGCAGCTCGCTGTGCAGGAGACGGCTCGGGTCGGCCTGGAGCGCGAGGACCTTGCACCGGGCCGCGGACACGGCGTACGAGGTGGTCGCCACCCGGGCCATCCGGCCCATGTACTGGCTGATCAGCCGGTCCGAGAGCGTCGGGGCCCTGCCGACGACCTCCGGGAACCACTGGTCCTGCGACGTGCTCACCGTGTAGGCGGCCGAGACGGACCTGGCGGCCGCCCGCTGCACGTCGCGGGCGAAGCCCGGAGCGGTGACATCCGTCTGCCGCAACTGCCGGCTCAGCGCCTGGGCGCCCAGGGCCGCGACCGACATGCCCTGGCCGTGGACGGGATTGAAGGTGGCGACGGCGTCACCGAGCACCACCAGGCCCTCGGGCATCGCCGCCTTCTCGAAATCGCGGCGCCTGTTGCGGGTGCTGCGGCTGAGGAACACCTCGCCGAGCGGCTCGGCGGCCGAGATGAGCCGACCGATCAGCGGGTGGCGCAGGCCGAGGGCGAAGTCGGTGAACGCCTCGGGACGGGGGCCGGGTTCGCCGCCGCGGGTGCCCGCGAGCGTGACCAGCCAGCGGCCGTCCTCGATCGGCACCAGCGTCCCGGAACGCCCCGGTCGGGAAGTGGCCGGGTCGGCCTCGATCTGGGTCAGCGGGAAGTCCTCGGCGCCCCTCGGGACGCGGAAGACCCGGCTGGCGCAGACGAGCCCCGAGTCGACTTCGTCGGTCGGTATGTCCGTCACGCCGAGCGCTTCGAGCCAGTGCTCGGCACGGGAACCCCGGCCGCTCGCGTCGACGACGAGGTCGGCGCGCAGGTCCTCCTCGAGGCCTTCGGAGAGGACGCGTACACCGGTGACGCGTTCCGCGGTTCCCAGCAGGGACAGCGCCTCGGCCCGGCGGACCCGGACGGGAGTGGTGCCGAGGACCGCGTCACGCAGGGTCCAGTCGAGCAGGTCACGGCTGCAGCAGGTGAGCAGCAGGTCCTCGGTCACGGTCGGCCAGCGCCCGTACCAGCCCTGCGGGCCGAAACCCAGCATGTCGGTCATGGACTGCTCGCGCGCTCCCGAAGCGAGCAGGCGGCCGTGCACGTTCGCCACCGGAAGGAGTTCCCGGATCGCGTCGCGTCCGCTCGGCAGCAGGATGTGGGCGTGCCGTGCCTGGGGGATCCGCTTGCGCGGGGACGGTCTGTCGGGCAACTCGTCCCGCTCCAGGACGATCACCTCGTCCATGGAGCGGAACAGGGCAGCGGCGGCGAGCATGCCGGCCAGGCTCCCGCCGATGACGACAGCACGGCGCGACATGGTTCCCCCAGTTGTCCTTGGTGATCGGCATCACTCTACGGTCGTACGCGCGGCTGTCCAGGGGTGATCAAAAAGTGAGCGGAATGTGCCCTTGGTGAGGAGCGCGGGCCTCTCTCCGGGGTCGGTCGGCGCTGGTCGGCCTACTGCCCGGCATCCTTCTTCACGGCCCGGAGAATCACGAATTTGGCGTCGCCCGCGACCAGTTCACTGTTGCCGAAGAGCCGGCGCAGCTTCAGGTGGTAGCCGAGATGGCGATTGCCGATCACCCACAGCTCGCCGCCCGGCCGCAGCGCGCGCCGGGCGTCGGCGAACATCCGCCAGGCGGTCGTGTCCGTCATCGCCTGGTGGGAGTGGAACGGGGGATTGTTCAGGACGAGGTCGACACTCCCGGACGGCACGCCCTCCAGCCCGTCGGCGACACGGAACGCGGCCTTCCCGCCGGCGTTCGCCCGGTAGGTCTCCTCCGCCGAGGCCACCGCCTGGTACGACTCGTCGGCGAACAGCACCTCGGCCTCGGGGTTGGCGAGCGCCACGGCCGTACCGAGCACGCCGTTGCCGCAGCCCAGGTCCACGACCCGCTCGGCGCCCCGGCTGCGCGGCAGGTGCCCGAGGAAGAAGCGGGTGCCGACGTCGAGGCGGTCGGCACAGAAGACACCCGCGTGGTTGACGACCGTGCGGCCGGAGACCGGGCCGACGTCGTCGGGCAGCTCGTAGCGGTACGGCCAGGGGTTGGCCTTCCGGGCGATCCCCTGGAGCGGTGTGCAGAAGATCAGGCGGGCCTTCTTCTCGGCCAGCGACGTCCGGGTCGGACCGAGGATCCGCTCGAAGAGGTGCAGCGTCGAGGTGTGGATCTCCTTGACCATCCCGGTGCCGATGACGACCGTCTCCTCGTGCACCCCGGGCGCCAGCCGGTGAAGCTGGTCCTCCAGCAGGGCGAGGCTCTTCGGCACCCGCACGAGCAGTACGTCGATCCGCTCGGGAGGCGGGTCCTGGGTCGTGAGGAGACGGACCGCGGACTCCTCGGCGCCGGCCCGCGCGAGGTTGGCGCGGGTCGACTCCCGGGCCAGGTGGGAGTCGGTGATCAGCGTCGGCCGCCGCGCGGACAACGCCGTGGTCAGGGCGCCCCACCGGTCGCCGAGGACGACGACCGAACCCGTCAGCGGGGTGCCGCTCTCCGCGAGATGCCGCAGCAGATAGGTGTCGGCGGCGTCCCAGGCACGCAGCCGGTCGCGCGGGTCCTCGGGGAAGCGGGCGAGTTCGTACTCGCCCCAGGGTGTCGTCATCCGGTCGTTCATCGTGGGTCCAGGCTAAGGGACCGGGACCGTGTGACGTGCGCGAGGATGGGGGCATGTCGATGGACGCGGAGCTGTTCCCGCGTGGCAGGACGGAAATCGGGCCCGGCGCCGTGCACCTCCCGGACTGGCTGGACGCCGCACGTCAGCGGCATCTCCTGGAGGCCTGCCGCGGCTGGGCCCGTCCGCCGGCGGGCCTGCGTACCGTCCGCACCCCCGGCGGCGGCACGATGACCGCGCGGCAGGTCTGTCTGGGCTGGCACTGGTACCCGTACGGCTACGCGCGGACGGTGGTCGACGGCGACGGTTCGCCCGTGAAGCCCTTCCCCGGCCCGCTCGGCGAGCTGGCCCGCGAGGCGGTCACGGACACCCTCGGCCCCGGCACCTGCGGCGCGGATCCGTCCGCCGAGTACGACATCGCGCTGATCAACTTCTATGACGCCGAGGCCCGGATGGGCATGCACCGCGACAGCGACGAATCGTGCGACGCCCCGGTCGTGTCGCTGAGCCTGGGCGACACCTGTGTCTTCCGTTTCGGCAACACGGAGGCCCGGACACGGCCGTACACCGACGTCGAGCTGCGCAGCGGCGACCTCTTCGTGTTCGGCGGCCCGTCACGGCTCGCGTACCACGGAGTGCCGAAGGTGTACGCGGGCACGGCTCCTCCCGAGCTGGGTCTGACCGGGCGGCTGAACCTCACGCTCCGGGCGAGCGGCTTCCCACCGGAGCCCGCCCGATAGCCGCGGACGCCGTCGCGGTCGTGCGGCGGCCGCCGCGACCGGGCGGGCCCCGCGGGAGCGGATCATGGGAGACTCGCCCTCATGAACGGCAAGGCGGCCCCCCGGACGGCGGGGGATGGCAGTACACGGACACGGCTCGACCGGGGGCGCGGAGCACTCGGACCGGCGCTGGAACTTGTGCACACCGGGCGCGCGCCGACGCGTGCCGTGCTCACCGCCGAGCTGGGCGTCACCCGGGCGACCGCGGGCGCGGTGGCCGCGGAGCTGGAGGCGCTGGGACTGATCCGGGTCGACGCGCGGCCCGGTGCCGCCGCCGGTTCGCAGGGGCGGCCCTCGCACCGGCTGGAGCTCGCCGACGACGGGCCCGTCGCGCTGGCCGCGCAGGTGCACGCCGACGGGTTCCGCGCCGCGCTGGTCGGCCTCGGCGGCCGGATCGTCGCGACCGCCCCCGGCTGCGAGACCGTGGACGCCGATCCGGCGAAGGTGCTCGGCTCGGTCGTCGACGCTGGCGCCGAACTGCTGCGTGAGACCGGGCGCCGCTGTGTGGGCGCCGGGCTCGCCGTGCCGTCGGCCGTCACCGAACCCGAAGGGCTCGCGCTCAATCCCCTGCACCTGGCCTGGCCCGCGGGCGCCGCCGTACGGGAGATCTTCGCCGAGCGGGTGCGCGCGGCCGGGATCGAGGGGCCGGCGTTCGCCGCCAACGACGTCAACCTCGCCGCACTCGCGGAGCACCGGCACGGAGCGGGCCGGGGCGCCCGCGATCTGCTGTGCGTGGCCACCGGACACCGGGGTGTCGGCGGCGCCCTGGTGCTCGACGGGCGTCTGCACACCGGCAGTTCGGGACTCGCCCTCGAAGTCGGCCATCTCACGGTCAACCCCGAGGGCCGGCCCTGCCACTGCGGAAGCCGCGGCTGTCTCGATGTCGAGGCCGACCCGCTGGCCTTCCTCACCGCGGCCGGGCGGACTCCGGGCCCGGAGGTGTCGCTGCTCCAGCAGTCCAATGAACTGATCCGCGACGAGAGCGCCGATCCGGCGGTCCGTACGGCGATCGAGGCAATGATCGACCGTCTGGGCCTCGGCCTCGCGGGTCTCGTCAACATTCTCAATCCGGACCGCATCATCCTCGGCGGACTGCACCGCGCCCTGCTGGACGCCGACCCCGACCGGCTGCGCGCCGTCGTCGCCGACCGCAGCCTGTGGGGACGGAGCGGCGGGGTACCGATCCTCGCCTGCACGCTGGACCACAACAGCCTGGTCGGAGCGGCCGAGTTGGCCTGGCAGCCGGTGCTGGACGACCCGCTCACGGCGCTGCCCGTCTGACCCTCGGGAGCGCCGGGGGGCCGGTGAGCGTGCCCGGTCGGCCGGGGGAGCCGACGCGCGAAGCAGCCCGGGGAGCCCGGCGTACTCCCGGGGAGGTACGCGCACGGCCGCTGGCCGTACGACGACGTGGACCCCCTCGCGGAGCGAGTCTCGAAACATCACCAAGAGATCCCGCGCAGACGCGTGGTTCCACCGAGGAGATGACTCGAGATGCAGACCCTGGCGCACTGGGACGGGGGTCCCGGCCCGTGGATCCTGTTCTTCCCGCTGATCTGGGCGGCCGTCGTGATCGGCGTCGTGACCGTGCTGCGGCGCACCGCCTGGCGATCTGGCCGTGGCCCCTGGCGGGCGACGGGCGGCTTCGGTCCCGGCGGGTCCCTGCCGGCCGGTGACGCGCCGATCGCCGTGCTCGGCCGCCGCTTCGCCTCCGGAGAGATCGACGAGGACGAGTACTGGCGCCGGCTGTCCGTCCTCGACGAGCAGTTCGGACGCACGGGCAAGGGCGGTGCGGCATGACCGCCGAGACCGTCCGCCCGGACGCGGCCCGCGTCGTCGACGCCGTGAAGGTCTACGGCGGCGGCGACACCGCCGTCCGGGCCCTCGACGGGGTGAGCGTCGGATTTCCGGCCGGCCGCTTCACCGCGATCATGGGGCCCTCGGGCTCGGGCAAGTCCACCCTCATGCACTGCGCGGCCGGGCTCGACACCCTCACCTCGGGAGCCGCGTACATCGGCGACACCGAGCTCGGGGCCCTTGACGACCGCCGGCTGACGCTGCTCCGCCGCGACCGGATCGGCTTCGTCTTCCAGGCGTTCAACCTGATCCCGACGCTCACCGTCGCCGAGAACATCGCCCTGCCCATGGACCTCGCCGGGACCAAGGGCTCCCGCGCGTGGACCGACGCCCTCGTCGACGTCGTCGGTCTGCGCGACCGGCTGCACCACCGGCCGAGCGAACTGTCCGGCGGACAGCAGCAACGCGTCGCCGTGGCACGGGCGTTCGCCTCACAGCCCGACGTCGTCTTCGCCGACGAACCCACCGGCAACCTCGACTCCCGCTCCGGCCGGGACGTCCTCGACCTCCTCGGCCGGGCGGTGCGCCGGATGGACCGCACGGTCGTCATGGTCACCCACGACCCGGTCGCCGCCGCGCACGCCGACGAGGTGGTCTTCCTCGCCGACGGACGCCTCGTGGACCGGATGGAGAACCCGACGGCCGACAGGGTCCTCGACCGCATGAAGGCCTTCGACGGCAAGGGCGCGCCCGTATGAACGCCGCACTGCGCCTCAGCCTGTCGTCACTGCGCGGCCACAAGCGCCGCTTCGCCGGGACGTTCTTCGCCGTGTTCCTCGGCGTCGCCTTCCTGGCCGGCACCCTCGTCATGGGGGACACCCTGCGCGCCGGGTTCGACACGATGTTCGGCAACGCGACCAAGGCAACCGACGCCGTCGTCCGCAGCGCCGACGTCATCACCACGCCGGGGGAGAGCCAGGGCGTCCGCGCGCCCGTCGGCACCGATCTGGTCGGCACGATCGAGCACGTTCCCGGTGTCGCGGCCGCGGCGCCCGACATCCAGGGCGCGGGCCAGCTCATCGGCTCCGACCGCGAGCCCATCGGCGGACAGGGCCCGCCCACCCTCGCGGGCAACTGGATCGACGACCCGAAGCTCAACGCGTACCGGCTCGCCGAAGGCCGCGCCCCCGCGAGGTCCGGCGAGGTCGTCGTCAACCGCGGAGCCGCGAAGAAGGGCCACCTGAGGATCGGTGACACGACGGTCCTGCGCACACCCGATCCCGTCCGGGTGACCATCGTCGGCCTCGCGACCTTCGGCGGCGAGGACGGCATGGCCCAGGTGACGTTCACCGGCATGACGCAGGCCGACGCGGAGAAGTACCTGACCGCGAAGCCCGGCGAGGCCGCGGGCATCCGCGTGCGCGCCGGCCCCGGAGTCGGTCAGGACGAACTCGTCTCCGCTCTGACTCCCGTACTCCCCGAGGGAGTCGAGGCCATCACGGGACAGGAGTCCGCGCAGGAGAACACCGACATGGTCTCCAGCCAGTTCCTCACCCTCTTCACCGCGCTCCTGCTCGTCTTCTCCGGCATCGCGCTCCTGGTGGCGACCTTCTCCATCCACAACACCTTCGCGATCGTCGTCGCCCAGCGCACCCGTGAGAACGCGCTGCTGCGCGCCCTCGGTGCCTCGCGCCGGCAGGTCACCGTCTCGACCCTGGCCGAGGCGAGCGCCGTCGCCGTGGCCGCCTCGGCCGCGGGGATCGCCGGCGGCATCGGGATCGCGGCCGGACTCCAGGCCCTCTTCCCGGCCATCGGCTTTCCCTTCCCCGACGGCAGTCTGGTGATCAGCGGTCTGTCCATGCTGCTGCCGTTGGCCGTCGGCGTCGTCGTCTGTCTCGGCTCCGCCCTGCTGCCCGCCGCCCGTGCCGGACGGACCGCTCCGCTCGCCGCCCTGCGGGAGACGGCGGTCGACGAGTCGGGTGCCTCGCGTACACGGGCGACGGCGGGCGGGGCACTGGCCGTCCTGACGGTGGCCGTCACCCTGACCGGTGTCCTGCTCACCCCGTCGCTGTGGCTCGCCGGGCTCGGCGCCGTGCTGGCCCTCGCCGCCTTCGTCGTCCTCGGACCGGTCGCGTCCTCCGTGGTCGTACGGGTCCTCGGCGCGCCGCTCGGCAGGCTGCGCGGCGTCACGGGCGGACTCGCCCGGCGCAACGCGCTGCGCAGCCCCAGGCGAACCGCCGCCACCGCGGGCGCCCTGATGATCGGCGTCGCCGTCGTCTCGCTGTTCACGGTCTTCGGCGCCTCGCTCAAGGCCACCATGGACCAGACGGTCTCGCGGTCCTTCGCCGGTGATGTCGCCGTCAGCACACCGTCGTTCGGAGCGGGCGGCAGCGGACTCAGCCCGAAACTGGCCCCCGCACTCGCGCGCCGGCCGGCGGTCGAGTACGCCGTGGGGCTGGGCAAGGGAGTCGCCGAGGTCAACGGTGAGGGCCGGGCGCTGACGGTCACCGATCCGGTCACGCTCGGCAAGGTCTTCGACCTCGGACAGGTGCGGGGCTCGCTGAACGGCCTCGGCACCGACGGCATCGCGATCACCCGCGCGGAGGCCGGCAGACAGCACCTGACGACCGGCGACACCGCCCGCCTGACCTTCACCGACGGGCAGCGGGTGAACTTCACCGTCCGTGCCGTCTACGGCCGTTCCGAGCTGGCGGGTGACTACGTCATCAGCCGCGCCGCCTGGGCCCCGCACCGCACCCAGGACGCCGACACGCTCGTCGCCGTCTCGTTCAAGGACGGTGTGAGCACGGCCGACGGCAAGGCGGCGGTGCGGAAGGTGGCCGAGCGGTACGGCAGTCCCGAGGTGCAGACCCGGGAGGAGTACGCGCAGTCCTCGGCGTCCGGCATCGACATGATGCTGACCCTGGTCTACGCGCTGCTCGCGCTCGCGGTGCTCATCGCGCTGCTCGGCATCGCCAACACCCTCACGCTGGCGATCCACGAACGCACACGGGAACTCGGTCTGCTGCGGGCCGTCGGACAGACCCGGGCGCAGCTGCGTGCCATGGTCCGCTGGGAGTCGGTCCTCGTCGCCGCGTTCGGCACGGCGGGCGGCCTCGCCCTCGGTGCCTTCCTCGGCTGGGTGCTGGTCGAGGCGTCCGACGGGGCGTCGGACAGCTCCTTCGCCTTCGCGATCCCGCCGTCGCGCCTCGCGGTGGTGGCGCTGGTGGGTCTCGCCGCCGGTGCCCTCGCGGGACTGCGTCCGGCGCGGCGGGCGGCCCGCCTCGACGTGCTGCGGGCCATCGCCACGGAGTGAGCCACCCGGTGCCGTACGACGCCCGTGAGCGAGCGGGGTAAGGGAGGGCGGTCACCGCCCGGTCAGCCGGCAACGGCCGACCGGGCGGGAGCGTGTTCCGGCCTGAGCACGTCGACGGTGTGCCGGAGCGGGACCTCGCTGGTGGCCTCGTACGGCGGACGCAGCGAAGCCGTCACCACGGGGGTGGACGCGGGAAGCGTGAACCACACGACCTTGCCCGACTCGCCGTTCGGGCGCACACCCCAGCTCTCGCTCACCGCCGCGACCATGGCGAGGCCGCGTCCGCAGGTGGAACCGGGGTCGGCCTCGCGCACCACGGGAAGCCGGGGGTCGTGGTCGTGCACGGAGACCGTGAGCCGGTCGAGCAGCAGCTCGATCTCCACGGTGCAGAGTTTGTCCGGCTGGGCGTGCCGGTGGACATTCGACAGCAGCTCGGTCACCCCGAGCGCGGCCCGGTCTATCAAGGGGTCAAGATGCCAGTAGCGCAACTGCGCAGAGACGATTCTGCGGACCTGGCCGATCCGCGACGGCAGGGCTTGGAGCTCCACCGTGCAATGCCTGCTTGGCTGGCTGATCACGGCTGCGACTCCCCGAATTGAGGTCCGGAAGAAGGCGGAGATCGGATCCAGCAGAGTGGCTGAGTCGAACGGCCGCCTGCTGTGATGACCGGCGGCTGGTTCGCAGCGTTATCGCCGGTAAACCCAGAGTGATGTGACATCAGAGTGACCCAGGGGGCACTGTCCCGCAACTCGCGGTGCTCCAGGGGTAGGGGGCGGGCGCCGTCGGCGCACCTCAGCCGCTGCGTCCCGACGCCTTGCGGACCGCCTCGATGAAGCGGCGCGCCGACGGGGGCCCCGGCCGGCCGGGCGCCGGATCGTGTTCGCCGAGCGTGAGCGAGTACCGCGTGCCGTTGACATCGGCCAACGCCCGGTCCTCGTGAGCGAACCAGGGTTTCGAGGCGCGCACCGCCTGCACCGGCGCGCTGTCGATCTCGCTGCCGTAGCTGGTGAGCAGTTCCAGCCTGCCGTCGCTGATCCGGACCTGTCCGGCCCGGGTGAGCGAACGCAGCCTCTTCCCGATCCGCACGCCCGTGGCCGTGAACTCCGGCTCCGCCATGATGCCCCGCCCCCTTGTGCGCTCCGGCTGTGCCCTGTCGTGACCCAGTGTGCATCCGCGTCGGGGGCGACCGCCCCGCGCGGTGCAGTCTGCCCGCAGGTGGCGACGAGCACCAGTGCGTATGGCGAGGTGGTCGTGGTGACGGGAGCAAAGGCCGGGATGCGCCCCCCTGAAGGGGATCCGATGGACCCGGAACCGGGATCCGATGATCCCGGGATGCGGATTCCCCGCCTCCCCCCAGGGGCGGCTTTGGGCTGCCCAAAGGTGTGTTTATGCAGGTGAGAAGCGTGTGGAAGGTGCTTATGATCGAGGCGTCCGACCAGTCGAAGCGGTGTCGGCGCCACGCGATAGGAGCCTTCCCGTGAGCACTGCCCAGCCGATCCGGACCGGTGAGACCCTCGACGTCGACCGGAGCGACGCGGAGTACCGGAGCTGGCTCAAAGAAGCCGTGCGCAAGGTCCAGGCGGACGCGAATCGCTCGGCGGACACCCATCTGCTCCGCTTCCCGCTCCCCGAGGAGTGGGGTGTCGATCTGTACCTGAAGGACGAGTCGACCCACCCCACGGGCAGCCTCAAGCACCGCCTGGCCCGTTCACTCTTCCTGTACGGCCTGTGCAACGGCTGGATCCGGCCCGGCCGACCGGTGATCGAGGCGTCCAGCGGCTCGACGGCCGTGTCCGAGGCCTATTTCGCGGGGCTCGTCGGGGTGCCCTTCATCGCCGTCATGCCGCGCACGACGAGCGCCGAGAAATGCCGGCTGATCGAATTCCACGGCGGGCAGTGCCACTTCGTGGACGACTCGCGCAAGATCTACGAGGAGTCCGTCGCTCTCGCGGCCGAGACCGGCGGCCACTACATGGATCAGTTCACCTACGCCGAAAGGGCCACGGACTGGCGCGGGAACAACAACATCGCCGAATCCATTTTCCGCCAACTGGCACTCGAGCGATTTCCGGAACCCACGTGGATCGTCGCCACGGCCGGCACCGGCGGCACCTCGGCGACCCTCGCCCGCTACGTCCACTACATGCAGGCGGACACCCGCATCTGTGTCGCCGACCCGGACAATTCCTGCTTCTTCGAGGGCTGGACCACCGGCGATCCGGACGTCACCTGCGACCGGGGGTCGCGCATCGAGGGCATCGGCAGACCGCGCGTCGAGCCGAGCTTCGTGCCCGGGGCCATCGACCGCATGATGAAGGTGCCGGACGCCGCGAGCGTCGCCGCCGTACGCGCCCTGGAGCAGGCCATCGGCCGCAAGGCGGGCGGCTCGACCGGCACCGGCCTGTGGAGCTCCTTGAAGATCGTCGCCGAGATGGTGGCCGAGGGGCGCACGGGAAGCGTGGTGACGCTGCTCTGCGACCCCGGTGACCGCTATCTCGACAAGTACTACTCGGACTCGTGGCTGGCCGAACAGGGCCTGGACATCGCGCCGTACATGACGGCGATCACCTCCCTGCTGGAGACGGGCGTCTGGCCGGCCTGACCCGGGTCGGGCGCGGCGAACCCCCTTATGCCCGGCTGCCGTTCGGCCGGAGTGGGTCCGGCGAGGACGAGGGCGCGGGCGGGGGCGAGGGCGGGCGCGAGGGCGAGGGTGGCGCCGCGGACGACGCCAGGTGTTCCTGGAGCCGGGCATGCCGGAACTCGTAGGCCGCGCCCGCCTGACGCAGCACACCACGCTGGTGCGCCTCCTCCAGGAACGCCATCAGACGCCACGGCAGCCGCCCGTTGCCGCACAGCCACAGACGGGTCACGAGGAGCCAGCCCCATGCGCTGATGAACACGGAGAAGGGGCCGACGAGCAGCCAGGTCAGGAGGACGAGGCCGAAGGAATCGGATTGCCCGGACGTCCGGGCCAGGGTCACCGACGCGAGCACCGCGGCGACGACGCCGAACGCCAGCAGTGTGACGCCCCGCGTGATGGCGGCGACCCGGTCGAACCGCAGCGTGGCCCGGGGCCCGGCGGCTCGCGCGGTGTCGATCGGCGAGACCATCCACGCGTGGAAGCCGGCCGCCAGTCCGCTGACCAGACCGAGGCCCAGGCCGGCGGTCAGACCCAGACTCAGATAGCTGCCGAAGAGCACGCTCGGCGGCGCCGCGAACAGCCAGTCGTACGAACGGCTGGGTACCTCGGTCTGGAACCCGGAGTTCTCCACGTACGCCCCGCTCGGCAGTTTGACCTGCGGGTTGGTCCGGGAAGCGCGCAGCTCCAGCTCGATGCGACCGTGGAAGGGGTTGCAGCGCACGGAGCCGGTGCAGTCCAGGCGTGCCGTCGCGGCGGGGGACGCGTACGTCGTGCCGTCGGCGTACGCCTCGACGACGCCGTCGACCGGGGCGGGCGTTCGCAGATAACGGTCGTCGTTGGGGCGCACGCCGTGGACCCAGCCGTCCGCCGTGACGACGTAGCGAGTGCCGTCCTCAAGGCGGTGCACCGCGCCGGCGGGGAAGTCCGCCGACACGGCGGCCCGGGCGCCGGCCACGGTGGCGGTCGTGACACCGAACGCCGCGCCCAGCGTCAGACCGGTCAGGAGGCCGGTTCTGAGCCCGCGGACCAGAGCTGTCCGGAAGTGTCCGCGAGCACGCCGGGGACGGGGGGACGACGCCCCGCGGGCTGTGCCGCCCTGCCAGTTGCGCAGTCCCACGGCCACCAGGGCACCGGCCGCTAGCGCCGTCGTGGGGGGCACCCACGGCGGAACGAGGAACAGTTGCGGGAGGAAGAAGCCGATCATCGCTGACATGAACACGACTACAACGGCTCTGACCGACCCCCGCCCGCCGAACGCCGCGTAGGAGGGAAGCGGCTCCCCGATGATCCCCAGTACCCCCAGCGCGATGGCCGTGGTGAGTCCGAACGCCATGGCGAACGCGGCCGCCCCGAGCCACGCCGGGCCGACGTTCGCATTCGGCAGGGAGGTGGTCCAGTCCAGGCTGGTGCTGGCGACCGCCCCGACCAGAACCCCCGCCAGCACGGCTGTGACGACCACCCGCGCCGCCCATTCCGCCGCCCGTCGACGGGGCGAGGTCCATGCCCCGAGCACGGTGTAGCCCAGCCCCACTCCGAGAATGAACCCGCACATCATCGCGGGCGCCTTGAGTCCGGCGGCGGGGATCCAGGCCACGCCGAGCACGAGCGCCACGCATCCCAGGAGCAGGATCGGGCCCAGCGTGCGCAGCGGCCACGGCAGCGCGCGGCGCAGCCGCCACCAGGCGAGCTGCCGGGTGGTCTGCCGCTGCAGCTGAGCGGCGAGTTCGCCCAGCCAGGCACGGGCCTCCTCGGCGCGTGGGCTGTCCGCGAACGCGGCAGGGACGAAACTGTCCAGCAGATGCCGTTCCAGGACCTCCGGATCGGCGAACCGGCCGTCGAGCAGTTCGGCGGGGTCCCGGCCGGTGTCGCCGTAGGCGGCCCGTGCCATGGCCACCATCAGCGGTGTGCTGAGCGCCGAGCGAACCGTACGGGCGACGGGATCGTCCGGATGCCGGCGAAACTCCGCCAGAACCGGATCCCAGCGCGTGGCGCGCTCTCCGCCCTCTCCGCGTACGGGCCGGCCGGTGCGCGCGAGATAGGAGCCCACGGTCCCGAACGTCAGAGGCCGCAGTTCGATGACCGCCGCGGCGGTGAACACATCGCTCATCTCCACCGCCTTCGCGTACGCCTCCGTACGGCACGTCACCAAGACCGGCTCACCCGAGTCGAGTTCCGTGTTGAGCCGCCGCAGCGCCGTTGCCCACGATGCCTGCGGCATCTCGTCCAGCCCGTCGAAAACAGGCAGCACCAGCCCGGCTCGCAGCAGCTTGTCGGCCCAGGAGGCGCCCGGATGGGTCGCGGCCAGATGGGCGGCCATCCAGTCCCGCAGGCTCTTGTGCTCGGGCTGCCAGCTCGACAGGGGAAAGAGCACCGGGACGCGATCGCCGGGCTGCCATCGGGCGAGCCGGTCCAGGATGAACCCCACGGCCAGCATGGTCTTGCCGCTTCCCGGTTCACCGAGCACCACCAGCCGTCGGGAGGGGACGGCTTCCAGGACGCTGGAGATGTCCTCGAGCCGGTCACCTTCCGCCACGACGGGACCGACCTCGCCCGGAGCGTCGACCAGCCACGCTTCGGCGGGCGACCAGCGCACCTCCAGGGGGTAGGGGTCCTGGAGCCGGCGCAGCCGCCACTCGGCCCGCCACTGCTCCTCCACCGCCCCCGACAGCCGCTCGGCCCACTGCTCCAGTCGCTGCCGGGAGGGGGCCGGGCCTTCGTTCGCCTCCTCGCCCTGCGGAGCGCTCTTCCACAGATTGACCGAGAGTCCGAAGAGGGAGAACCCGAAACCGAGAACGGCGGTCAGGACCGAGGTCTTGCCGAGATCCCCGTTGGAGAACGCCACGCAGAGCACGGTCCCCGTGAGCGCGACCGCACCCAGCCAAATGCCATGCCGCCACCACCGCATCACACGTCCCCGTCACGCCTCGCCGTCCGCGCGAGGAGTTCCGCTACCGGGCCTTCCAGTTCGCGTTGTCCGGGATCGTCTTCTCAGGTACGCGCACCTGAATGATGGAAGGGCCGCTCGAGTTCTCCAGCGCCCCCGTCACGGCGTCCTCCAGTTCGCCGTACGTGCCGACGTCCCATCCCCGGCAGCCGAAGACCTCGGCAAGCGTGCTGTAGTTCCACCGGTGCAGCTCGCAGGGCTGGTAGAACGGTTCGTCGGAGTGGAACACGGCCGCGTCGGCGAGCCACTGCTCCACGGCGTAAACGCCGTTGTCGATGACGAAGACGATCGGATCGAGCCCCAACCGGGTCTGGGTCGAGAGGCATTGGGCCGTCATCTGGAAGCCGCCGTCACCCGAGAAGACCAGGACCCTCTGGTCGGGACGCTTCGCCAGGCAGATACCCGTCGCGGCCGGCGCGCTGTAGCCGATCGACGAGTAGGACGACTGGACGACGAACCCGCCGGGACTGGGCACATCGAGCAGCAGGCTTCCGAAGTAGTTCATGCTCGCGTCGGCACCGACGATGGTGTTCCTGTCGACGTACTGCTGGATACAGTCGTAGAAACCCTGGTACGTGATGACGTCGGCCTTCTCCATGGTCGGAGCGCTGCGAGCCGGGATTTCCGGCAGTTTCCGCTCCTTGGGCGCGATCTTCTCCGCCAGGATGCCGTCGATCAGGTGCTCCAACGCGACCTGTCCGCCGAAATAGGTTCCGAGCTTGACCGCGTCGAACGACGCGAACGCGGTCTTGTCGTAGTCCGGGTCCCAGCCCAGCGAGTTGATGTCCGTCAGCCATACGCCGAGGGCCAGTACGAAGTCGGACGTGTCGGCCAGATCCGTCACGACCTTCGACGACGCCTGGCCGTCCAGCACGCCGGCGAACAGGGCGTCGTCCTCGGACAGGACGGCCTTGCTGAGGAGTTCCGTGACGAACGGGACGTTCAGTTGCTGGATCAGGCGCATGGCCTTGTCCTGAAGGCCGAGACGGTCGATCTCCACACCGAGCCAGATGAGAGGATTCTCGGCGCTTTCGAGCTTCGCGCAGATCTGGGCGACCGACTGTTCCAGGCTGGTCTCGTCCGACAGGACCCTGACCGGCTTCAGAACGCCCTCCGGCGGCCGGCACTCCAAGTCGACCATGTCCTGGAGCAGTTCGATGTAGATCGGGCGCCGCTCGCTGATGCACCGGGTCAGTGCGTAGTCGATCAGCGTCGGTGCGAGGTCCGGATTGTCGATCCGGACGGCCGCCACCGTCAGGTGCTCGAACGACTGGAGATCCGTTTCCCGTCCGCTGATGAAGTGATGCGCGCTGAAGCCGGTCTGCTCGAAGGTGATGGTCTTCTTGACACTCGGTGTGCCGTTGATCAGCACGAGTGGCACCTTCTCGACATAGGCGCCGGCGACCGCGTTCACGGCGCACAGCGCGCCCGCGGAGTAGGTGACACAGAGTGCGCCGATTCCCCTCAGCCTCGCGTATCCGTCCGCCGCGTAACCGGCGTTCACTTCGTTGACTTCCTCGATGATCTTCGTGCCGCTCGGTGCGACGTACCGGTTCAGCCATTCGATCGAGTAGTCTCCCGCGATGGCGAACAGGTGCTCCAGACCCAGTTGGCGGAGCCGGTCCACCAGGTACCGCCCTACAGTGCAACTCTCGTTCATGGTGAAGCACCTCCGTGGTCAGTAGTCGCTCGCGCCGCCGAACAGTCGGGGCATGTAGATGTCGAAGATCCCCGGGCACTTGCGCTCCGGATAGCGCTGCAGCATGAAGCTCTTGAAGGCGTCGCCTGTCAGCCCGTCACCGATCGCCTGCCGGGCGGCGGAAAGGTACTCGATGTTGCGCGCGACCTCGTTCTTGTCGGCCGGCAGACCGTGGCCCGGCAGGAACACCTCGTAGTCCGACACGAG
Source organism: Streptomyces sp. NPDC059371 (assembly GCF_042751995.1). NCBI lineage: Bacteria > Bacillati > Actinomycetota > Actinomycetes > Kitasatosporales > Streptomycetaceae > Streptomyces > Streptomyces sp. NPDC059371. The sequence continues at coordinate 188,504 of NZ_JBHYXD010000001.1, forward strand.
CATGTCGCGCAGCACCCGGATCCAGTGGTCCATGTGTTTCGTCAGATACAGATGGGTGCCGCTGTAGATCAGGTCCTGAGTGAAGTACACGCTCAGATCAGGGAGCCTGATGGTGAGGTGGTAGTCGATCTCGGTGTCCGTCACCCGGTCGAAGACGTATCTGACGCCGTCGATCTTGTCCTCGCCGGCACCGGCGACCTGTTCCGGAACGACGACGCGCTCCGGGGCGAGGTCACCGAGTTTCCAGTGGTCGCTTCTCGAGTCCTCACCATGATCGTGGATGAACGTCATGGTCTCGGGCAGCGCGTGGACCGTGATGTCGCTGAACGCGGTCCCGAGACCGAACCAGTGGTCGGGGTGACGGTGCGAGAGATACAGCCTTTCGATCGGCTTGCCCAGGCTGTCCGCGTAGTCTCGGAAGGCTCTCGCGTAGGGGGCGAGGAACTGTGCGTCGACGAGAACGAGCTGGTTCCTGGTTTCGATGACATGCGTGGCGTTCGCGATGTTGCTGCCCGCGAAGGACGCGACGAACGTGTGAATACGGACGTCGCCCGTCTGTTTCACGACCATGATGATGGGATCCGACACCTGAGCCAGCACGGGAGTCCCCTTTCCGGGATTAGGCGGTCTTCTCTCGCAGCTCCTCCAACGCGGCCTGGGCCACGTCGTAGGCGCTGTCCCTGCCGGGCACCGGCTCGTCCTCGCCGGGTCGCCAGAAACGCCGGCGCGCCATGCGCATGGAACCGTCGAACGGCGGGATCGCGTTGAACACCTCGATCAGGTACGGCCCGCGGTACACCGGCTCGATCTCGCGCGAGAGGACGTCCCACGGAATCCAGCTGTCCTTCACCGCCCCCCGGTCGGGTGCGGAGATGTGGACGTAGTAGAGCCGGTCCTGCCGTGTCGCCCGCCCGACGTTCTCCCTGAGGACCGACGGACCCTGGCTCTCCATCACGACCTGCGCCGTGTCGATCGTGACGCCACCCTGCGGGTGCTCCAGACCTTCGAGGAAGTCCAGTACCTCCGAGACCATGTTGGGCGGCGGCGTCTCCCAGCTCTTGACGGGCTCGACGGCGAGCTTCACCTCGCGCGCGGCGGCGTACTCCAGCAGTTCCTCGAAGACGGAACGCGCCGCGTCGTAGCGCGGTTTCATCCAGTCCTGCAGGGCGTCGCTCCAGATCGGCTCATCGGTGTCCGTGACCGGGAAGACCCCGTAGGGATAGATGAACGGCCCGGACATGATGGAGTCGCCGCCCAGGACGTGTGTGATGTCGACGCGTGACTTGAGGTAGGACAGTGCCTGCGCGCGCTGCTCCTCGTAGGGCGACGTCGGGTCGAAGGTGCGTGTGGTCCCGACGTTGGTGGTGAACTTCACCTCCCCCAGCCCCGCCCGTTCGAATGTCTTCTTGAGGCCGGCGTACCGGTCGACCTCGACCTTGTGATCGACGCTCGCGGGCTGAGCGGCGATGTGCACGTCGAAGCCGTCGTAGCCCATGTCGGTCAGGACCTTCAGGTGATCGATCAGTACCCGGCTGTACCGCGCGTCCTGTGGCCGCAGATCAGCCGTGAACATGAAGAAGCTGAAGAAGACGTCTCGTCCGATGTTCGCGTTCATGGTCACCAGCCCAGGATGTCGGCGAGGTAGGCACGGGCCTTCTTGGCGTACTCGAGCGGTACGGCCTTGTTCGGATCCTGTTCCGCCTCCACGACCAGCCACCCCTGGTAGTGGGCGGCGGCCAGCGCTTCGAGGATGGGACGGAAGTCGATCCCGCCGTCTCCGGGCACGGTGAAGACGCCGAGCTGGATGGCCTCCTGGAACGACAGGCCCTCTTCCCGCACCCGGCTCACGACCTCGGGCCGGACGCTCTTCAGGTGGACGTGGCCGATGCGGTCGGCGTAGTCCCGGGCCAGGTCCAGCGGATCGTCACCGGCGAAGGCCATGTGCCCGGTGTCGAGCAGCAGGTGGACCAGCTCCGGGTCGGTCGAGGCCATCAGCCGGTCGATGTCGGCCCGCGTCATGACGCCCGTGCCCATGTGGTGGTGATAGCTGAGCTTCAGCCCGGCCGAGGCGGCGATCCCGCCGAGTTCGTTCAGGCCCGAAGTCAGGGCGTCCCACTGGGAGTCGGTGAAGACCGGGCGGTTGGCGAACACGTCCACGGGAAGCAGATGCGACGAGGCGCCGAACTCGGCCACGACCAGCTCGGTCCCGCCCAGGGTCTTGATGTGGGTCAGCGTCTCCTCGAATGCGGCGACCGTCTTCTCCCGCATCCTGCCGATCGTGAAGTACGTGCTCGTCCAGGGCTCGGACACACTCAGGCCGCGGAGATCGAGTGCGGCCTTGAGCTCGGCGGCGTCCGAGGGGTACTTGTGCCCGATGCTGCAGCCCTGGAAGCCGGCGAGCGCCATGTCGCTCACGGCCTGGCCGAAGGAGATGCCGGCGTCGATGGCGGGGAAGTCGTCGTTCCACCACAGGGTGCAGCAGACGCCGAGCTTCACCCTGTCCGGGCTGAGACGTTCGAGTGTGTCCGTCATCTCGTCGTCCCTTTCAGGTAGCGGTCCGCGATGCGGGGCGGCCGGGCCCAGGAGCCGTATCCGGGTGCTTTGGCACCTGGGGGATTGGCCCCGATGGCCCGCCACAGGAGTCCCTCCTGGTAGGCCGCGGCGGTGACCGTGGAGGTTTCGGCCGCTGTCCGGGCCCCGTAGCGGTCGGTCCACTCGGCAGGCAGCGCGTACCACATTCCGGCGTACCAGAGCTTGATCACGTTGCGGGCCACGGGACCGAGCCGGTCGTCGCCGAAGATCCGGTGGCGCAGGGCCCGGTCGAACAGATCCCGGTCGAGCGGGGCTCGGGTGTGGCTTCCGGCCGCGCCGGCCGCGTCGGCCCTGGCCGCCCTGTGCGCCTCCAGGAGGGCGGTGACGATCTCGTCGCCGCAGGCGGCCCTGACCTTCGCCAGATACTGGTGGGCCATGCCGGTGCCGAGCAGATCGGTCTCCTCGAAGGCGGTGAGGTCGACCGACAGGAAGAGGAACCTCTCGAACGACGGGGCGGTCATCGCGTCACCGTCCGGGTGGTCTCGTCGGTACCGGGTGAGGCCTCCGGATCGGGCCCGACCGCTGCCGGAATCTCGAAGGTGGGACCGGCGTGCAGGCCGCCGCCGCCCGGCAGGGGGGTGCACACCAGCCGGTTGAAGCCGTCGCGCAGGCGGAACATCTCGCAGACGCTCTCCTGCAGGACTTCCGGCTGTCCGTTGAACGCCTTCGTGAGCAGGGCGAGGAACGCCCCGTAGTCGGCGTTGAAGTCCCGGGCGACACGGGCGAGTTCCGATCCCGCCGGATAGTCGGCCAGCCGGACACTCGCCTTCACCTTGTACACGTCCTCCCAGGAGATGCTCAGCGGGGGCCCCGAAGGCGCGCCGGGGTGGTCGCCCACCTGGTAGTAGCGCCCGAGCTGGAGCTGCCGGAACCGGTAGTAGTGGGCCAGTTCCCCGTCCGCGTCGTAGATGCCGGAGTCGAGGCCCTCGCCCTGGCCGGCGATGAAGCGGAGCGCCCGCTGCGCCGATTCCAGGTCGGAGACGACGACCACCTCACCGCCGCCGGAGTAGAAGTACTCGGGCCCCACCTGACGGGCCGGATCACCGTGGAAGAGCGCGGGATCGTTGGCCGCCACCTTTTCGAGCCCTTCGATGATCTCCTCGTAGAACTCGCCGATGCTGTAGAAGCGCATCTGCTCGGCCGTGGGGCTGGAGACCAGGAAGTGGGTCTTGCGGTCCGGTGACCTCACGAGCCGCGAGTCGGCACTGGGGGCCCTGCCCGGCCGCTCGATCTTGCAGAACGTCTCCACCGCCTCGGGGGAGAAGGGCCGCAGGTCGACGGTGAAGTCCTCCTCCCCGTCCGGCAGACGGGCCGGATAGGACGGCACGAAGCCGGGGCCGGTCAGGTCGGGCGTCCCGCCGATGGCGTTCAGGACGTTGGCGGCGAGGGTCAGATGCAGCATCTCCTCCACCGCGGTCACCCGGATGATGTGGGCGGCGTCGGAGTTGGTGCTGGAGTGAATGGAGTAGTACGCGGTCAGGTACGGCGGGATGGTTGCGTGCTCCAGCGCCATCGCCGCGTTCAGGTAGGCGAGCAGGTCGTCACGGTTCTCGATGGTCGAGGCGATCATGAGGCCGCCTCCCCTGAGGTCGGCGCCGCTTGGGGCCGGTCGGAGGTCACGGTGATCGGTGCGGTCTCGGAGTCGAGTTGGGCCAGCATGGCCCGGACGCTGCGCAGGCACAGGGCGGCGAGGGTGAGCGTCACGTTCGAGGTGCCCACGGTGGGCATGCTTCCCCCGCCGACCATGTAGAGGTTCTCGTGGTCCCAGCACCGCTGATCCGCGTCGACCACCGAGGTCGACGGCTCACGGCCCATCACGTGGGTGCCGGCGAGATGGTTGCCCCCGCGGATCTCGTATCCCTCACCGTCGTGGACGGCGTAGCCCCAGAAGTTCGGGTTGTACGCGGTATGGTCCTCGGCCCCCAGTCGGGCGAAGATCCGTCTCGACAACTGCCGGGCGTACGCCACGCCCCGCATCGTGTACTCCGGGACGTTGTACGTGAGAACGGGCCGCATGTTGCCCAGCTTGTCCGTGAAGTCGGGGCTCACGGTGACCCGGTTGCCGGGGTCGGCGGGGACCTCGACCATGAACGCGAGCTGTAGCTGACGGGACACCCGGTCCACCAGGCCCTGGCGGAGGGACTCGCCGTAGCGGCCGCCGGCGTCCACCAGGCCGATCAGGTCGGTCATCGGCGCACCCCGGGCCCAGCCCCAGCCGTCGTTGTGGATGTCGACGGTGAACGCCGCCTGACGGCTCCGGAAGCGGCCCCCGCGCAGGTCGGCGATGCCGCCCGTGCAGATCGTGCCGCGGAAGGTGCCGGCCACCTCCGGCAGCAGCGCCCACGCGAGCAGGTAGGCGTGGTCCATGAAGTTCCGCCCCATCAGGCCGCTCGAACCGCGCAGGCCGGAGGCCAGCATCAGCCGGGGGTTCTCCACCGCGTTGGCGGCCAGGACGAACAGCCGGCCGCGGGCTCTCATCGTGGTGTAGCCGGGGCTGTCGGGCCGTTCGTAGCGGCGGTACTCGATCTCGGTCACCCGGTTCGTGCGCTCGTCGACGTGCACCTTGTGGGCCACCGCCTGGGCCACCAGGTCGACCCGGCCGCTCTGGAGGGCCAGAGCCAGGGTCTTGCCGGCGTTGTACTTGGCCTGCACCGGGCAGATGGGCACGCAGTTGTTGTTGCCCTGGCACCGCTCGCCGACCTCGACCTGGTACGCGCTCACCGCGCCTCGCGGCACATAGCCCTTCCCGCCGTCGTAGGCCGGGTTCGGTATCCCGTTCCGGCCCTGCGGGAACGGCCGGACGCGCAGCTCCCGCCGCTCCCCGTCGAGTTCGACCGGCATCCCGTCGACGTCCTTGGCGACCGTCCGGTCCAGGTAGGACAGGGGCAGTCCTTTCATGGGGAAGACGTAGTCCTCGTCGAAGCTGATCCCGAGGTAGGCCTGGTCCTCCACGTCGGCGGAGACGCCGATCTCGCGTTCGGCCTCGCTGTAGTACGGGGCGAGGTCCTCGTAGGTGAGCGGCCAGTCCGCCCCTTCGCCGTAGAGCGTCCGCATCCGGAAGTCCTCGGGCAGCATCCGCAACGCCTTGCCCTCCCAGTGCATGGTGGTGCCGCCGAGGACCCGCGTGTAGGTGGTGTCGGTGGCGAAGGGCCCGCTCTGGACGATGTAGGACGAGGCGTCGGGCGCACCCGGGGTGATGCGCCGTGCGTCGGTGCCGCGGGGCATCGGGGCATTCTCGACGGCCGGGTAGGGAGCCTGGTTGTCCTTGCTGATGGCTGAGTAGAACCGGTCGAGATAGCGCTCGTAGCCCCTGAGGGTGAGGTCCTCGGCCGGGCCCGCCTCGAGCAGCAGCACCTTCCTGCCGGCTTGGCTCAGCCGAAGGGCGACGAGAGCGCCGGAGATCCCGCCGCCGACGATCACGGCGTCGTAGAGAACCTCGGCCGCCGCCCCGGGGTCGGTGCGATGCGCCGCCCCCTTGGGAAACTTCGCGTACATGGGACAGTCACTCCTCCACGGCCAGGCACAGCCGGGACCGGCGTGACGGCCTGGGTTCGAGTCGGTCGGCCGCGGTCGCACGGCCTCGGCCCAAACGTGCGTGGCGGACACGTGGAAAGAGTCGCCCGGCGACCGAGGACCGCTGTGGAAGCCGAGTGCGCCATAGGCTGCCGCCACGGGTAGGTGTGGGGACTCTGCGCGAGCGAGCCGATGAACGGCGCAAGAGAGCGCAGATTGTTCATGGCAACTTCGATGGTCAAGCTGCGCGTTGGTGTCGTTGCTGCTGACGCGGCGCACAAGCCACTGTCGCGTCAGCAACGATACGCGCGAACCCTCAAGATCGCTGAATGTGCCGCGGGCGCCTGCCGCACGCCGCGCTCCGGGTGAGAGAAACCTGAAGGAGCCTCAGGAAACCTTTTCTGCAAACAGTTTCCGGACTGCCGCGGCGGCCCGCGGTTGCGGCCTGTGTGTCCGGGACGCCCAACACGCCTGCCCTGCCCGCCTGGTGGCGGTCCGCCCCCGCCCGCCGGCCGGCAGACGATCAACGGTGCCCAGCCGGCTCTCGCCACCCAACTGCGTGTCCCGCCCTGGGAAAAGACCTCCTCGCGCTGGACGACGGTACGAGCCGGGCGCTGTCGGCTCGCACGTCCCTCGTGCCCCTTTCCGGAGACAGTCCCCGCCTGTTCCCCGGTTGCGAGGGCGGTCTCCCGCGGCCCACCGGCGGTCGTGTTGCGATCTTCCCCACCAGTGCTTTCATGGAAATGAAGGCATGCGTGCCAGCGGAATATGCGCGAGGCGAAAGGCCTCGACGTGGGGTGGCGATGTTGCGCTGCGGCGGTGTGGGGCGGAGGACGCGCAGGTGATGCGCGGTGCCACGAGCAGAGCTGACCTGTTTCCGTATGTGTCCACACCCGGCGCTCGTATGACGTCCCGTCAATGATGTGCAGCGCGGAGGGAACGCCCTCATGCCCACCAAGGTGATCCGCCGTCCGGACGGCAAGGAACGGCCGCACAACGCCCCCTGGTACACGCTGTACCCGAGGCGGTGGTGGTCCCGGCTCTCAGGGGCGACCCGCAAGGAATGGCGCACGTTCAGGACGAAGCGGGAGGCTCACAAGAGCATCGCCGCGGCGCGCAGTTGGCGCCCGGGGCTGTTTTCCCTCGGACCCCTGCTGCGTGCGTACGCTCTCGTCGGGACGATACTGCTCCTCATTTGGGTGGGAGTGGCCGTTTATGATTTCCAGGAGCATAACGAATCACAGTTCCGCAACGTGCTGGACTCCCCGTGGTTCGACGCCGTGAACCACATCGCCGGCCCCGTTCTTACGGGCTCGCTGATATTGACGTTCTTCCTTCTCTACTGGTACCACAAGACCAAGAAGCCGCTCATCGACAAGGCGCGTACGCGACCGCATGAGCTGATCTCCACGGCCGGAACGTTCGGCAACCGGATCGTCGGACGCCGTGAATTGTCCCAGGTAATTGCCCAGACTCTTCGTAACCGTAAGACCCGAAAGCCCTATCTGCTCGTCGGCGGTGTGGGCGTCGGCAAAACGGCCGTTCTGGTGGAACTCACTCGGATGCTCGCGCAGCAGTCCGCCGTTCCCGTGCCCATCAGTCTGCGCGACATGAAAGGCGACGGGGAACTCGACTTCGAGGAAATGGCACGGCGCCGCTTCGCGGAAGAGGCGGACCAGGGCGTGCTCGCCGGCAGCAACATCGACAAGACATGGCGGCAGCTCAGGCTCGACGGCAAGGTCGTCGTGATCGCCGACGGCCTGGAAGAGGCTCTTCTCGACGAGAAGTACCAGGAGGACCGCGACAACATCATCCGGCGGGCGATCGAGCGAGCGGACCGCAAGAAACTGCCCCTGGTCATCGCCTCGCGCCCGCACACACCGCTGGAGGGTACCCGGGCGGCGATCGCCGACATGGAACCGCTGAGCGAGGAAGCGGCCCTGGAATACCTGGTACGGGAACCGGGTGAGCTGGACGAGCGCCGCCTCGACTGGGTGGTGGAGACCGCCAAGGTCGTGGAATCGCCGATCTATCTGCGGATCGCCCGCCTGCTGCAGCAGTGCGGGCTGCTGGATCACCTCACCCTCCGCGACGAAAAGGATCGCCTGGACACCCGGAGCAACGACTGCTCCACTCTCCGGCTCGGATTCCTCAACACCTATCGTCAGGCCATTGAAGACGGTCGCATATTCGACGATCTGGTGATGGGCCGGGAGGAACGCCGGGAGACCATGTGGGTCGTGTCGGCCATGGCCTGTCTGGGACTTCTGCAGGACAGTATCGAGGTCACGTTCGACGATTTCGTGAGCGCACACGCGAACGACCTTCGGCGCCGCGCGCAATCTCAGGAAAATCACCAGGAATCGCCGGGCGCCGCCCAGCAGTATGGAACCCGCCTCGCCATTTCCGCGGCGCAACGCGACGCGATCTGGAGTGTGATGTGCCGAAAGATCGGAGGGTCGGCACACTGGCTCAACACGTTGGACTACCCCAATGAGTGCCGGACCGAGTTGGCGAGACACACCGCCAACGGACAACTGCTGGGACTGGTGTACGGCCGCAAGAACAAGGTTCGTTTCCCGCACAGCATCCTCCAGGCGTACATGGGCTATCGCCTGCTGAGGGAAGTGCCGGACGACAGGATCGCCGCGGTCGTCGAACCGGCGCTCCACAGCCCGGGTCCGTCGCGGGAACTGCTCATCGCTCTGGTACTGCTCTCGCGTCACCGGGCAGCTCCTCTCACTCCCCGGTCGGCCGCCGGACAGCGCGCCACTCGTGCCAAGAACCGTCACGCGGCAGCGCCGAAACTGGCCGAGCTGCTCAGCAGTGCCGCCGCGGCCCGGCATGACGCGAAGTTCTTCGACCTGTACGCCGCGGCCCTGGAAATAGACTGTGTGGATCCGGTGCCGATACAGGACAAGCTGGCCCATGAGCTCGATGAGCAATGGGCGGGCCTCGATATCAGAGGCGATCAGCGGACCATCGAGGGTGCGAAGCTGAGGCTGGTACGGAACTTTGGAGCCGCTCTGCGTGAACGGGACCGTCGCAACAAGGCGAGTCGTCCCCCATCGGAATGTTCGGGACAGGATCCCGCGCGCCCGACACTTCCGTACAAGCACCTCTTCCGGATCGGCACGCACGAGCCCTCTCATGCCGTCCGGATCGCGATCGCCCATCAGATCGCCGCCGGTGGCGATGCGGCCTTCCAGGAACTGCGCACGGAATTCCCTCTCGGATCCGATCCCATATCCCAATACCTGGGAAAGATTCGTGACGCCAAGCAGAAACTCGACCGGGACTACACCGCGTGGCTCAACGAAGAGGATCCGGACCCCGCCGCCGGCCCGGAGGCGGCGGAAAAGAGGCGACGCGAGCACGACTGGATGGTGAGGGAGTACGAGCAGTCCCGGACCACATGGTGGCGCCACTTCAGCCTCCGGGCCTGGCTCGTTCCCATGGCCGTCGGCTCCGTCTCCGAAAAGTACCGTGACGAGGCCAAGGAACGGCTGAACATCTGGTTGCGCAACCTGACCGCCCAGACCGGGGAACAGAGCCCGCTCATGCCGCTCTCCTTGGAGAACGCTCTGGCGCAGGGCTTCAAGAACGCGGCGAACCGCAGAAGACGGCATCCGGAGGCCTACGAAGAGACCAGGGCGTACCTGGTGAAGCAGGCGGAGAAGATGCTCACCTGCAGTCGCTACTGGTACGCGCAACTGAGTCTGCTTCAGGCACTGTGCCTGTGGGAACTTCCCGACACCATCGGAGGCACCCCCGGGTCCGGCGCGGCGAACCGGCGGAACCGTTCCGAGTCACCGGCCACCAGCCTCACCAAGGACGACGACGCGGCATCCAGTGGCCCCACGGAGCCCATACGGTCGGTCACCCGATGGCTTGCGATGGCCGGCAGCGCGCACGAGAAGACCCCGTCCCACATCGGCGCCGCGTACCAACGCCACGGCGAGAAGGTCCTCCACCCGTTCATCGCCGAAGCCGGCGACCTGGTGACCCTGGCCCTGGAGACGGGGCACCCCGAGCGGTTCATCTGGATCGACGAGAACGAAGTCAGCGACAGCGTCGGTTCCACCCCCGCCGATCCGGACCGCTACCGCAAACACAACCTGTGGATCTCCCCGTCCGTCGGCTGGAGCAGCCTGCATCCTCGAGCGCAACGCCTTCTCGCCGACATCATGGTCCTGCTCAACCTCACCCAGGGCGACGGCAGCCCGGACGACATCGAGGAACGGCTGAAGCTCTCGAACAAGCCCGGCCTCCCGCACTGCCTCACCCACGACCGCAGCCTGCTCCACCCCGAACGCAGTATCGGCCGGGCCGACAAGGGCGAATCCCGCACCACCTGTACGTCCCCGTGCGAGTTCCGCCTGTGCCCCTATCCCCCCAAGGCCGGAAACGCGCAGGCGGAGGTGGCGGAGCTGTTCTGCCGCCAGCAACAGGCGCTCCTGCACAGCCGCTTCCGCTGGCACCTGCCGGCCGTCAGCCGGCACACCGCGCCATGGGTCAGCGTCCCCGTCAGGGAACTGCATGCCTTCTGGGAGGAAATGGCCAACCGGAACCGCAAGACCGCCGACGAGGACGAACACCTTCTGTGACACGGCTTCCTTGGCACACCTGCTTTGACAACCGAAAGGCGCGCTCCGATGGACGGCTACCCACTCATCGAGAACCACGGTCTCATCGGCGATCTGCAGACCGCGGCGCTGGTGACCACCGAGGGCATGGTCGACTGGTTCTGCTCCCCACGGTTCGACTCGCCCAGTGTCTTCGGGGCGCTGCTGGACAAGGAGAAGGGCGGGCACTGCACGGTCCGGCCGGCGCATCCGACCCACGCGACCAAGCAGTTGTACCTGCCCGGCACGGCGATCCTGGTGACACGGTTCATGACCGAGGCGGGCGCCGGCGAGGTGGTCGACTTCATGCCCGTGACCGGTACGACGGTCACCTCCCGCCACCGGCTCGTGCGTCTGGTCCGTTGTGTGCGCGGCACCATGACGTTCCAGGTGGAGATCGCCCCGCGGTTCGACTACGGACGCGCGAAGCACGAGACGCACATCACCGAGCACGGAGCGGTCTTCGCCGCGGAGGACGGCACCGAACTCACCATGCACCCCATCCGTGAACCGGAGGACGAGCGTCTCCTCGACGTTCTCACGGACCAGGACGGCGACCTGCGCCTGTCGGTGACACTGCGGGCCGGCCAACAGCGTGGGCTGGTCCTGGAGATGGACGCCGACGGACCGCCGGCCGAGATCCGCCTGGACGCGTACGAGCGGCTCTTCGACCGGACCGTGGCGTTCTGGCGCTCCTGGCTGGCGCAGTCCCGCTACACCGGGCGCTGGCGCGAGATGGTGGAGCGTTCCGCGATCACGCTCAAGCTCATGACCTTCGCGCCCAGCGGCGCCCTGGTGGCCGCCCCGACGACGGCTCTCCCGGAGCAACTGGGCGGCGAACGCAACTGGGACTACCGCTTCACCTGGATCCGTGACGCCTCGTTCTCCGTGTACGCCCTGCTGGGGCTGGGTTTCACCGAAGAGGCCCGGGCGTTCATCGCGTGGCTGAGCGACCGGGTCAAGGAGCGGGCCGGCGAGAGCGGGACCACGGGCCCGCTCAACGTGATGTACAAGGTCGACGGCTCCTCCGATCTGGACGAGCAGATCCTCGACCACTGGGAGGGGTACTCGGGCTCCGCGCCGGTACGGATCGGCAACGGCGCCGCGACACAGCTCCAACTGGACATCTACGGCGAGGCGCTGGACAGCATGTACTTCGCCCACCAGCACGGATTCCAGATCGGGCACGCGGGATGGACCTCCATGCGGGAGAACCTGGACTGGCTGGCCGACCACTGGGACCAGCCGGAGGAGGGGATCTGGGAGACCCGCGGAGGGCGCCAGGACTTCACCTACGGCCGGGTCATGTCATGGGTGGCGTTCGACCGCGCCCTGCGCCTCGCCGAGTCGAAGGGCTGGCCGTCGGCGTACGGACGGTGGCAGACGGAGCGGGACGCCGTCTACGACCAGGTCATGGCCAAGGGATGGAGCGGGGAACAGCAGGCCTTCGTCCAGCACTACGGCAGTGGCGTACTGGACTCCTCGCTGCTGCGCATGTCCACGGTGGGTTTCCTCAGTCCCGAGGACCCGATATGGGCCTCGACCCTGGACGCCATCGAGCGGAAACTGGTCAGCGACAGCCTCGTCTACCGCTACGACCCCGAGGCGTCGCCCGACGGCCTGCGCGGCTCGGAGGGCACCTTCTCGCTGTGCACGTTCATGTACGTCGACGCCCTCGTCCGGGCGGGGCGGACAGACCAGGCACGACTGGTGTACGAGAAGATGATGGGGTACGCCAACCATCTGGGCCTGTACTCGGAGGAGGTCGACCCGACGGGCCGTCAACTCGGCAATTTCCCCCAGGCGTTCACACATCTCGCCCTCATCGACGCGACCCTCACCCTCGACAAGGCACTCGACGGGGGCTGACCGGGGCTCGGTTGGGCTCCGTTGTTTCGGCCGAGCTCCCTCATACCGGGCCCGGCCCGGCAAGGCACTCGACGGGAGCCGGCCAGACAATGGCACTCGACGGGAGCCGGCCCGAGCGCGGTCGACGCCCCCTTGAAGTCGGGCCCCGGCGGTTTCAGGCGGGCGTCGACGAGAGCCGACGGTCCAGCGTGGTCACCGCGTCGCGGAAGGCACGGCCCAGGCCACTCCGCCCCACGGTCAGTGCCGCCCGGAACAAGCCGGTTCCGTCGGCGGCGAAGGTCCACTGCACGCGCGTCCCCTTGCCCGCGGGCGTCAGCCGCCACTCCTCGACCAGGGCGCGGAGCCCCGGCGCGTTCGTGGCGTCCGCCCGGTACGTGTACACCTCGGGAGCCTCGCTGACCAGTATGGTCTCCTCGAAACGGGTTCCGCCGCGCAGCCGCACCTCGCGCCCCGTGCCGTCGGCGGCGGGCCGGACGAGGGTCACCGCCGAGAACCACTCGCTCCAGCCGGACACGTCCTCGGCGAGCGCGGCGAAGACGGCCACGGGAGAAGCGGCGACCTCCCGCGCGAACACCAGCCGCAGCGGAGCGGTCCGGACGAAGTCGGATCCCACCGGGCGCAGTCGACGTGCCATGCGCGAACCCCCTTGCAACAAGCGGAACTTGGCCCCCACCGGTACGGAACGCCCGTGACGGCCCGCGCCACGGACGGCACCCACGCCGCGACCGGCGGCGCGGGCAGCGTCACCCTAGCTGGCGGACCGTCAGATGTCTGTATCGTCCTCGGGTTCACCGGCCACCACCAGGCGCAGGTGCTCCGAGATCTCCGCGCGCGCCTCGGCGGGCATGCCGCCGTCGGTCACCAGCGTGTCGACCTGGTCCAGCGCGGCGAACGAACTGAGGCCCACCGTGCCCCACTTGGTGTGGTCCGCCACCACGACGACCCGTCGCGCGGACTGCACGAGCCGCCGGTTGGTCTCCGCCTCCGCGAGGTTCGGCGTCGACAGCCCCGCCTCCGCCGATATGCCGTGCACACCGAGGAAGAGGACGTCGAAGTGCAGGGCCGCGATGGCCTGATCGGCGACCGGCCCGACGAGCGAGTCGGACGGCGTGCGCACCCCGCCGGTCAGGACCACGGTCGCGGCCCCCTGACGCTGGCCGGAGGTGCGCTGCGCGGAGTGGAACACGTCAGCCACACGTACCGAGTTGGTGACCACGGTCAGGTCCGGGACGTCCACCAGATGATGAGCCAGCGCGTACGTCGTCGTACCACCGGAGAGCGCGATCGCCGAGCCCGCCGCGACCAGCTCGGCCGCGGTCCGCGCGATGTCCTCCTTGGCGGTCAGCTCCAGCCCCGACTTGGCCTCGAAACCCGGCTCGTGCGTGCTCGCCTCGACCACGGGCACCGCGCCGCCGTGCACCTTCTCGACGACACCCTGACGGGCCAGCGCGTCGAGGTCACGGCGGACCGTCATGTCGGAGACACCGAGTCTTCGCGTCAGCTCGTTCACGCGGACGCCACCGCGGCGACGTACCTCGTCGAGGATCAGAGCGCGACGCTGCTCCGCGAGGAGGTTCTGATTCTCACTCACGACCGCTCCTTTCGTCGCTGCCTGCCCGACACTCCGCCCGAACCCACTCCCACGTGGACATTCTCCTTGCCCGAGGTCTGGAGGACGCCCCATCCTTGCACGGCGCACCCTCGGTCGCGCCACTGCCCGGGCGCCCGCTGTGCACCTCCTGTGCCGCGGCGTTCACACGTATCGGGGAGATTTGGTGCCTTCGGGTGCGCACGACGACCGGAGCGCGAGAGCCTGTGCCTGCACATGACACCTGAGACACGCGTGGCACGGGGAAGTGCGGAACAGTGGAACGTGCACGGGAACAAGCCGTCGACGGGGAGCCCGGCAGCCCCGCACAGCGGCCCGAAGCAGCCGGTACAGCCCTGGAACTCCTGGTCCACGGCGTCGGTGGCACCACGCCGGAGGAGATGCTGAACGATCCGCGGACGGTGCGGATCACCGGTGACGCGACGGCTGCCGTCTTCCGGCGTGCCGACGACACCGACGCCGAGGAGCGCCCCGGCGACCCCCGCGGCGGGCCGGTGCGTGAGGCGTACGTGTGGTGCAACCTCACGTCCGGCGACGGAGCCCGTGCCCTGTGGCTCCTCCTCCTGCCCTTCATGGTGGTCAACCTCGCGCACTGGATGCGTCCCGCCTCGCACGGTCACGGGAGGACGGTGCGCCTGTACGGGCTGCTCGTGCGTCTGGCCGGACTCACCCTCACGGTGCTGCTGGTCGCCGCCGCCTGCGAGGTCGCCCTCGATCTGGCCGCCTGGCAGTGCGCGGGAACCCGGCTGTGTGTGCGCAACCACTCCTGGCTCGGGTTCCTCTCCCCGGACCGGCCCGACGCCGGCTGGTGGAGCCGTCCCGGCCGCCGCCTCGCCCTGGCCGCACTCGTGCCCGCGGCGCTCACCACGCTCCTGTGGTATCTCTCCCACCGCACGTGGAGCGCGTACGAGTCGCAGCGGCCGCTGGCCCGCGCGGCCGAGGCCGACGATGAGACCGACGGCACGGGACTCGGCCGCCCCGGCTTCTGGTACGGGCGCCGCCTGGTCGCCCGGCTGCGTGCCGCGCACACCGCCGCGGGGTTCCTGACCGTCGCCGCGGCCGTCGGCTCCCCGGCCGCCCACCACGACCGCGCCCCGGGCGGGTCCGCCGTACTGGAGACGCTGGGCGGACTGCTGAACGCAACGCTCGTGGCGGGCGGGGCCGTTGTGCTGTGGGTGGTCTGCCGTCGCGGCCGCAGCGAGAACCGGATCGACCACGGACGCGACCTGGCGCTCGTGCGCCGGCTGCCACTGGGCGCGGTCGCCCTGCTCGTCCTCACCCTGGTGTACGCCGGCTGGTCGCGGCCCCACTGGCAGTCGTCGGGGCGGCTGGCGGGCGACGCCACGTTCGGCGGCCTCACTCTCGTACAGGGCCTGCTCGTGATCGCACTGTGCGTGGTCGCTCGCGCTCTGTACCGCACGGCTCCCCAGGTCGTGGATCCCGGCCGGACAGCGGACGGCGCCCCCGGCCCGCGCACCGCGATGCGCGGCTTCGCCGGACCCGCCGTCGCCATGCTCGGCTGCGCGCTCGGCGGTGTGATGTCCGGAGGCGTGTCCCAGCGGGTCGCCGACTGGCTCGACGGAACCCGCCACTCGATCCCCGGGCCGCCCGTCCTGCTGACCTGGCAGGCTTCCGCGATCCCGCCGCTGCTCGTCGTCCTGCTGAGCCTCGTCGTCCTGCTCGCCCGGCGCACCTGGCGGCTGCGCCGCCGCGAGATGAGCGCCGTCGAGCGCGAGTACGCGGGCGAGCCCAGGGACTCCGCCCGTACCCGCCGCATCGCGAGCACCCGCGCGATGGCCGCTCTCACCGACCGGGCGCCGCTCATGATCGGGGTCCTGTCGTCCGTGACCCTGCTGCTCGGGGCCTGTGCCCTGGCCGGGGCCCTCGCCACCGGTGACACCCCGAGCGAGGCGGCCCGGGGGGCGAACGGCTTCGTCCACGGCGCGGCCGAGACCGCGCAGGCCCTCGGCTCCTGGCTCATCGGCCTCGGTTTCATCCTCTTCGTCACCTGGGGTCGGCGCGCCTACAAGGACCCGGCCGCCCGCCGCACCATCGGCATCCTGTGGGACGTCGGCACCTTCTGGCCGCGCGCCGCCCACCCCTTCGCGCCGCCCTGCTACGCCGAGCGCGCGGTGCCGGACCTCACCTGGCGGATGGCCACCTGGACCCGGGCGACCGGCGGACGCCTGGTGCTCTCCGGACACTCCCAGGGCAGCGTGCTGGCGGCCGCCGCGGCCTGGCAGCTCAAGCCCTCGGTACGGGGGCGGATCGCGCTGCTCACCTATGGCTCACCGCTGGAGCGCCTGTACGGACGCTGGTTCCCGGCCCATTTCGGCCCCGCCGCGCTGGCCTCGCTGCACCGTGACGTCGCCAGCTGGCGCAATCTGTACCGGCGCACCGACCCGATCGGCGGACCCGTCCGGCTGCCCGGCGACTGCGGCCCCGAAGTCGACCACGAGCCCCTGAAGGACCCGCTCGCCTACGGGCGCACCGACCGGCAGCCGCTGCCCGCGCCGGTTCTCGGTCACTCCGACTACCAGGCGGACCCGGTCTTCGCCGCCGAGCGGGAACTCCTGCTGGAGCGGCTGCTGCCCGAGGTCCCGGGCCAGCGACCCCTCTAGGGGGCCTGGCGGACGGGTGTGCCGGACCGGCCCCGATGCGCTCAGGGCAGGTCCGGCAGATCCTCCGCGTAGAGCAGCGTCAGATCGTCCGTGCTCGGCTCGTCCAGCTTGGCGACCCGGCCCGCGTGCCGCTCCACCATCGCCTCGAACGTCTGCCGTGCCGTGCGGCCGTTGCCGAAGGCGGGCCCTCTCGGGACGGAGGTGAAGTACTTCAGGACCGCCTCGGGCGCGCCCGGACCCAGCCGGTACTCGTGTTCCTCGGCCTGTTGCTCGACGATCCGCAGCAATTCGGTGGGGATGTAGTCGTTGAAGGTGATCGTCCGTGAGAAGCGGGACGCCACCCCGGGGTTGACCGACAGGAACCGCTCCATCTCCGCGGTGTACCCGGCGACGATCACCACCACCGCCTCCCGGTGGTCCTCCATCAGTTTCACCAGCGTGTCGATGGCCTCACGCCCGAAGTCGCGGCCCGAGTCCTCCGGGGACAGCGCGTACGCCTCGTCGATGAACAGCACGCCGCCGCGCGCCCGGTCGAACGCCTCCTGGGTGCGGATCGCGGTCGATCCGATGTGCTCACCGACCAGATCCACCCGGGACACCTCGACCAGATGTCCCCGCTCCAGCACGCCCAGCGAGGCCAGGATCTCGCCGTACAGCCGGGCGACGGTGGTCTTGCCGGTACCGGGGGAACCGGTGAAGACGAGATGGCGCCGTGCGGAAGCCGCCTTGAGGCCCGCCTGCTGCCGGCGCCGGCCCACCTCGATCATGTCGGTGAGGGCGCGCACCTCGCGTTTGACGTTGTCCAGGCCCACCAGTGTGTCGAGTTCACCGAGGACGATCGTCGATCCGCGGGCCGGAGCAGCGGGCTCCGTGCCGGTGACGACCGGTTCCCGCTCGGTGCTGCGCTGGCCGGGGACCGTCCCCAGCAGACTCACGGACGAAGCCGAGGTCTCGACCGCCGCCTCGTGCGCCGGGGTACGCGGCGACGCGCTCTCGTCGCTCGCGCAGTCCTCGACGACGGGACCCGAGCCGGGGGCCGAGCCCGCGTCGGCGAATTCGTAGCCCCCGCGCGCGCATCGCTCCGTACGGCACTTTCGCAGGGTCGACCGGCAGCCGTCGATCACGTGGAAGCCGTAGCCCCCGCTGTCCGCCACCCGGCAGTGCGTGAAGCTGCCCCGGCCGTCCGCCGAGACATAGAAGCCCGCCTCGGCGGGGGAGGTGACCGTGCAGCGCTCGAAGGCCGGATCGGCGCCCTTGGTGACGATCACGCCGGTCTGTGTGCCGTCGATGATGCAGCCGGACAGCGTGCCGCCGCTGCCGTGGTCGCGGAACCAGGCTCCGGTGGCCGCGTCCCGGATGCGGCAGTCGTCGAGTTGCGCGGTCGCTCCGTCGCTCACCGACACCGCGGTGTTGCGCACCTGGGAGATGTCGCAGTCGACGACGTCCGCGCGCGAGCCCCGGTCGAGGACGAACAGCGCGTCCGGCACGTCGTGCACCCGGCACGAGTCCAGGACGGCGGTCGCTCCGTCGCTCACCCACACCGCGGGGTAGTCGCCCGTGCTGTCGAAGATCTCGCACTGGTTGGCGTCGACGCGCGTGCCCGGGTCCCAGACCGACAGGCCGTTGCGTCCGAACTGCCGCACGCTCGTGCGGGTCAGGGTGAGCACCGAGCGCGAGCGCAGGTCGACCGCGTTCTCCGGGATGTCGTGGATGCGGCAGTCGGCGAGGGTGAGCACGGCGTCGGTGTCGAGGGTGACGCCGTCCGCGGTCGTCCGGTGCACATCGCAGTCCGTGAGGTGGGCCGTGGCCCGGGCGGTGATCTGCACCCCGGAGCCCTTGACCTCGTACACCTCGCAACCCACCGCCTCCAGCAAGGAGTTCTCGCCGGTGGCCGACAGCCCCGGACCGGAAGTGTTGTGTACTCGGCAGCGCTCGAAGCGCGGACGCGCGCCCCCGCGGACCACGACCCCCGACTGACCGGCGGCCACGACCTCGCACTCCTCGAACACCCCGCCTCCGCCGTCCAGTACGGCGATGGCGACGCCCGCCGGATTGTCGACGGTGCAGCGGCGCACGGTCGGGCGGGCACCCCCGCGGACCTCGATCCCGGCCGCGGAACGTGTGACGATCCGTATGTCCAGCAGTTCGGGTGTGCCCTCTTCGACGAGCAGGGCGGGCGAGGCCGAGTCCTGGCCCTCCAGATGCAGGTCCTGGACGACGGCCGAGGCGCGCACGGTCAGTGCCACGCCGTCGATCGGCGCGATGCGGACGGAGCCGGGGGAGCCCTCGGGGCCGCGCAGTGTCACCGCGCGCTCCACCACCAGATTCTCCCGGTAGGTGCCGGGAGCGATGGTCAGCACGTCACCGTCGGCCGCGGCCTCCAGGGCGGCGGCCAGCGAAACGTACTCACCCGTGCGGCGCCGCCACCGCGAGGTTCCGGTGTGCGTCACCTGGACCGTGCCCTGTGCCATGGCGCTGTCGTGCCCCCACCTCGTCGTACGCGGGACCTGCGAGGCCGTGCTGATGCCCCGTCGGTCGGGATCCCGGTCCCTGCCGGACAGCCTCTCACGACGGTGCCGAACAGTTCGGCCGGTCCACCGTAGCGTGCGTGGGGGCGCCCGGTTGACCGGAGCGGCAAGGCCGTCAGCTGCCGGTGTCTGCCTTGCCCCAGTCGGGACCCGCCTTGGCCCAGGCCCGGTCCCATCGGGTGTGACGCCGGCGGATCATGTGCCACAGGATCAACCGCCTGCCGCCTTCCAGCAGTCCGGCCGACAGCACCGCGGCACCGAATCCGGCCAGAGCGGAGTGAGCGGTCGCGGTGGCACGGTCCAGCGGGCGGCCCATTATTCGGCCGTGCCGGTCGGTCCAGATCGAGAACCGGTCGCCCGGCCGCGGCGACCTGAGGTCGGCGATCACCGTGCCGCGCCGCGGGGTGCCGTCGGGCGAGGTCCAGTCGGCCACGACACGGCTGTGGGCGTCCCGTCCCGACGGGGTCTCGGGGTCGGGGGCCAGCGGGCCCCGCGACAGCTTCCTGACGACGACGGCCGCCACATGGTGCCGGTCCTTGCGCTGGTCCCGCACGGCCTTCTGCAGCGTCCCCTGCACCGAGGCGCCGACGGCCACTCCGGCGAGGGGCGCCGCGAACAGCACGAGCAGGAGCGCGGCCAGGGCCAGCCAGGCCTCCACGAGATCTGTCGTACGGCGCAGCGGATTGCGCCGCCAGCGCCAGAGACCGATGATCGCGCGCACCGTCCCGCACCCCCTTCCGCCTCCGTGATGTCCAGCAGCGGAGCCGTTCAAGCGCGAGGTCCGGGAAGAGAGGCCGACATCACCCTCCCCCAGGGCCCTTCATGAACATCTCCCGAAGACTCAACGATCCCGCCCGGCCGTAGGGTTCCCGGCGGCCGGGCTTCTGGCGGGATGTCATCGGGCGGGCTACGCCAGGACCGTGACCGGGTCGCCGACCCGCACGGAGCCGCGGTTCTCGGGCACCAGGTTCTGCCCGAACATCGCCTTTCCGCCGAAGCGCCGGTGCCGGGCGAGAGTACGCAGCGGTTCCTTGCCGCGCCGGGCGGTGTCCTGGTCGGTCGTGGTCACGATGCAACGGCCGCACATCTTGGTGACCCGGAACGTGACGCCACCGATGGCGATCCGCGACCAGTCGTCCTCGGCCCAGGCATCGGTGCCCGAGACGACCACGTTCGGCCGGAAGCGGCTCATCGGCACCGGGCCCTCCTCGGCCCGGTCTCCCCGCGCGATCAAGGAGTTGAGCGCGTCCAGCGATCCGAGAGTGGTGACGAGCAGCGGATAGCCGTCGGCGAAGCTGACGGTCTCGCCCGGCAGGGCGAACTCAGGGTCGACGGGCCGGCGGACGGCCGGATCGTCCATGTGGGCGAGGCGCATGTCGGCACCCACGTAACGGCTGCACCAGTCGTGCGCGGCGGCGTCGGCGAGGACGGCTTCCACCTTGTCGCCGAAGATCTCCACCGTGGTCGTGCCGATGGGTTCGGGCACGGGCACCGTCACCGGCTCGCGGTTCTCGGCGGAGAGACGGAGGCCGCCGCCGGAGAGTGTCTCGGCGGCGGCCAGCGCCAGACGCGGCTGCTCGCGTTGCGTGACGACCTTTCCCCCGTCGTCGATCAGGACCCAGCGTCGGTCTCCGGTCAGCCCCCAGGGCTCGACCTCGGCCTCCTGGAGCGACGTGCTCCGGAAGGCTTTGACCGGATGGACGTGAATCGAGTGCAGTACCGCGTTCCCCATGACCGCCATGGTGCCAGGAAGCACCGACAATCCGGTCAGGGGTGGTCAGTACCCGCGGTACTGCTGACCGTTGTACGGGTCCTGGTACGGAGCGGGGGCGGGCCGGGGAGCCGCGGGGCGCATGGCCTCGAAGCCCGAGGGGGCCGCCATCGGGCGGGGCTGCTGCGGCTGGGGGCTGGGATAACCCCGGGGCGCGGCCTGCTGCGGGATGTACGGCGCGGGAGCCTGCTGCAGCGGAGAGGGCTGCTGGGCCTGCTGGTAGCCGTAGGAAGAGGGGCCGGCCGGCAGCGCGGGGAGCGCGGACGGCAGTGCCGGGAGGTTGTTGCTCATGCCCGAGTCGTAGGCGGAAGGGACCCGGATCGGGGCGATCTGAGGGGTACCCCGCTCGGCGACGAGGGAGTCGTAGATCGGGGTGTCAGGGAAGGCGGAGTAGTAACCGCCGCCATAGGTGGAGCGGGGGGAGGTCATGGCACATAAGTTAAGCCCACGATGTGCTGGTTGGGGAGACCGATAAGAGGGTTGTTTTTCGGTGCCCGTGGTGACGTGGGATCCCCAATGCGAGCGAACTTGGCAAAAAAGGACGTCAAAGATGGTTGAGATCGTGTAAAGGCCCAGCCTCGGACGGGTTACCGGCGGTTGACCAGGATCTTCCTGCGAGAGCCATGGGAGTCGGCGGACCTGGGGATTAGGTTTGGCGGGAACGGAGCCGGGGGTCCGTTCGGGACTCGCACCGGCGCGAAGACACGTGATGGGGGCGTACATGTCAATGCCTAAGGGATCTAATGTTCCTGTCCCGACGAGCGCACTCAGGGTGGAATTGGGGTGGCGTTCAGGACAGGGGGTGCCCGACGTCGATGCGTCCGCCCTTCTGCTGGTGGCCGGAAAGGTCCGTTCGGACGGCGACTTCGTCTTCTACAACCAGCCGGCGCACTCCTCGGGCGCCGTGCGCCACGAGGGCAAGCGGAACGACGCCGGCCAGGTGACCGACTCGCTGTCCGTCGACCTCGCGCGCGTGGAACCCGTCGTCGAGAAGGTGGTCCTGGCCGCCTCGTCCGACGGCGGCTCCTTCGGGCGCGTACCCGGCCTGTACATCCGGGTGCTCGACGCACGGGCCGGCACGGAGATCGCCCGCTTCGACAGCGCCGACGCGACCGTGGAGACCGCCTTCGTCCTGGGCGAGTTCTACCGGCGCCAGGGCGCCTGGAAGTTCCGCGCCGTCGGACAGGGCTACGGAAGCGGCCTCGAAGGGCTGGCCACCGACTACGGCATCACGGTGGACGAGCCGCAGCGAGCGGCGCCTCCCGCCGCCGCGCCGCAGGGGCCCGCCACCCTCGTACAGGGCCCCCCGACCCCCGTCGCACCCCCGGTCACCGTGCCGCCGCCGGTCGCTCCGCCCGTGACCGTGCCGCCACCCGTGGCCCCCCGGCCGCCCGTGGCCCCTCCGGCGCCCGTCCGCCTCTCCAAGGTCACGCTGACCAAGGAAGCGCCCTCGGTCTCCCTCTCCAAACAGGGCGGCACGGGCGGCACCATGCGCGTGAACCTCAACTGGGAGGTGCGCAAGCAGTTCTCGGGCTGGGGCAGCAAACGCGGCCGGGCCGTCGCCATGCACGCGGACCTCGACCTCGACCTGTGCGCGCTGTACGAACTGTCCGACGGCCGCAAGGGAGTCGTACAGGCGCTCGGCAACGCCTTCGGGGCCCTGCACCAGCCGCCGTTCATACATCTCGACGGTGACGACCGAACCGGGGCCGTGACCAGCGGCGAGAACCTGACCATCAACCTCGATCAGAAGCAGAGCTTCCGGCGCATCCTCATCTTCGTGACCATCTACGAAGGCGCGCGCTCCTTCGCCGATCTGCACGCCACGGTCACCCTCCAGCCGCAGAACGGCGCGCCCATCGACTTCTCGCTCGACGAGTGCACGGTGCCCTCCACCGTCTGCGCGCTCGCCCTCATCACCGGCAACGGCGCCGACCTCGTCGTCCAGCGCGAGGCCCGCTACCTGGTACCCGCGCGCGGGGTGAGTCCGCAGCGCACCGTCGACCACGTGTACGGCTGGGGCATGAATTGGACGCCCGGCCGGAAATGACCCGTCCTCAGCTCTCGTCCAGGGCGGCGCCGGGGCGCGTGTAGGTGCGGCCCTTCCAGGCCGCGCCGCGCCCCCTGTAGTGCTGCACGGCCGAATCGACCGTCATGAGGAGATAGAGGAACGCGGTGACCGGCAGCAGGGGAGCGAGCGCCAGGGGCTGCCGGTAGTACCGGAGCATCGGTACGTAGGTCGCCGTCATCACCAGCCAGGCGAGTCCCCCGGCGGCGGCCGCCCACGCGCTCCCGGCGACGAGGCCCGCCACCAGGGCGACCGGCGGCACCAGGTACACCACGGCGAGCCCGGCTACCGTCCCCGCCAGCAGCAGAGGGCTGTGCCGCAGTTGGGCGTACGCGCTGCGCGAGACCATGCGCCACAGATCTCGCAGTCGCGGATAGGGGCGCACACTGTCCACCCGCTCCGCCAGGCCCAGCCAGATGTGGCCGCCGCTCCCCTTGACGGCACGGGCGAGCGCCACGTCGTCGATGACGGCATGCCGGATCGCGTCCGGGATCCGTGCCCGCTCGGCGGTGTCCGCGCGCAGCAGGACGCATCCGCCCGCAGCGGCCGCCGTCCGCGAGCCCTTCACGGCGATGCGGCGGAAGGGGTAGAGCTGTGCGAAGAAGTAGACGAAGGCGGGCACGACGAGCCGCTCCCACAGGCTCTCCACCCGCAGCCGCGCCATCTGCGAGACGAGGTCGAAGCCACCCGTGCGCGCCGCCGCCACCAGGAGCCGCAGGCTGTCCGGGGCGTGCGCGATGTCCGCGTCGGTCAGCAGGAGGAATTCGGGGTCCCGCGCGCGGGCGAGGCCGATGCCGTGGCGCACGGCCCACAGCTTGCCCGTCCAGCCGGCAGGCGGCTCACCCGGTGAGCCGACGGTGAGCGGCAGCCCGCCGTGCCGGCGCGCCAGCGCACGGGCCACCTCGCCCGTGCCGTCCGAGCTGCCGTCGTCGACGAGGAAGATCTCGGCCCGCCCCGGGTAGTCCTGGGCGAGGAGAGAGGGAAGGCTGTCCGGCAGGACGGCGGCCTCGTCCCGGGCCGGCACCACGATGCAGACAGTGGGCCAGTCCGACGGTTCACGGCAGGCGGGCAGCCGTACGTCCGTACGCCAGAAGAAGCCCTGGCCGAGCAGCAGCCACAGCCACGCTGCCAGTGATCCGACGGCGATCCACAGGAGGGCGCTCACCCGCCGCAGTCTGCCCCACCGAGGTCGCCCGTCAACACGGATCGTCTATGGTGACCGGGTGAAGATCGCGCTCATGGACTCCGGAATCGGACTGCTCGCTGCTGCCGCCGCGGTGCGTCGACTGCGGCCCGACGCCGATCTCGTCCTCTCCTCCGACCCCGGCAGCATGCCCTGGGGACCCCGCACACCGGAAGACGTCACCGCGCGTGCCCTCGCCGTCGCCGAGGCCGCCGCGCTGCACCGGCCCGACGCCCTGATCGTCGCCTGCAACACCGCTTCCGTACGCGCCCTGCCCGCCCTGCGCGCCCGTCTCGAACCGGAGGTGCCCGTCATCGGCACCGTTCCGGCCATCAAGCCGGCCGCCGCGGGCGGCGGACCCGTCGCGATCTGGGCCACGCCCGCCACCACGGGCAGCCCGTACCAGCGCGGACTGATCGAGGAGTTCGCCGCCGGAGTGGCGGTCACCGAGGTGGCCTGTCCCGGCCTCGCGGCCGCCGTCGAGCACGCCGACCAGGCGGCCATCGACGCGGCGATCGAGGCGGCCGCGGCGCACACCCCCGAGGACGTGACGGCCGTCGTCCTGGGATGCACCCACTACGAGCTCGTCGCCGAGCGCATCCGCGCCGCCGTGCAGCGCCCCGGCCACCCGCCGCTCGTGCTGCACGGTTCCGCCGGAGCGGTCGCCGCCCAGGCGCTGCGCCGCATCGGCGAGCTGCCGGACCCCGGAGCCCCCGCGGACTCCACGGTCATCGTGCTTCAGGGCGGCCGCGAGGGCGCGCTGCCCGCCACGGCGCTCACCTACGAGGAAGGCCGCATCCTGTCGGCGGTCAGCCCCGCACGCTGAGCGACGGAACCGCGCCCTCACATCACCTCGCCGCACGATCCCGGCGCCGTCCCCGTTTGGGGATGTCCGGCCCTGGACACCCGTGGAACACAGGCGGACACCCGCTCCACGGGCACGTTCGGTCACCACGGGGACACCTTCGGTGGGACCCTCGTCCACCCGGCGGAGTGACGCTCCGCGACCCGGTGCCCGCAGAGCGGAATCTGAGTACTCTCATGGGCATGAGGGACCACCCCCACGGCGAAACCTCCCCGCACCCGGCGATCTGGACCGGGCGTGCGAGGAACCGTGTCCAGTGGCTGCCCGCCCTGGGCGGCGTGGCCTGTCTGGCACTCGGGATCGAACTGGCCGTCAGCTCCGGCGGGACGTCGGGAACGGCACCGCTGGTCATGTCCGTCGTCGGATGCATCGCCGCCGGACTGCTCATTCTCTTCGGCACGCTCGCCTTCGTACACGTCGCCGTGCGGGTGGACGAGGACTGTCTGGAGGTGCGCTGCGGCCACATGGGGCTGCCGCGCCGTCGCATCCCGCTCTCCACGGTCGTCGGCGCCGACTTCGCACCCCAGGTCACCCCGCGTCAGTGGGGCGGCTGGGGGTATCGCTGGAGGCCTGAGCAGGGAACCGCCGTCATCGTGCGGCGCGGCGAGGGCATGGTGCTGCGCCTGGGTGACGGCCACACGTTCACGATCACCGTGGACAACGCCGAGGCGGCGGTCCGGATCATCCGCGGCCGGCTGCGTCCGGACACGACCCGCGTGGCGCGCTGAGAGCCTGTCCGGGCGTCAGGCACGTATCGGGGTGACCGCCGGAGTGCACGCCCCGGGGATCACTCACCCAGCGAAGTGACCGTCGAGCCGCCGGCCCCGGCCCGCACGCCGTCCGGCGCCGCCGGGGCGAGCGGCCGCGCGGTCGCGAACCCGGCCAGCAGTCCCGCACCCGCGGTCACCGTCATGAAGCTCAGCGCGTTGCCGATCGACGCTATCGCGGCCACCGCCGTCAGGGCCGCGCCCGCCGTCAGCACGATCGGCGTGGTGCGCGGCGAGCGCAGAAGCGCGTACAGGACCCAGCAGAACGCCGCCGCGAGCAGGGCCACTCCGGTCAGCCCCTGCTCGGCGGCCTGCTGCAAGGGTGCGGAGTGGGGTTTGCCGTCGGGCAGCAGGGACTGGGCGACCGTCGGACTGAGCGGTCCGTAGCGGCCCGGCCCGACGCCCAGCCCGGGGTCGGCACGGGCCATGCGCAGGGCGTCGTGCCAGAGCAGGATGCGGTGCTCGGTGAGCAGTCCCTCCAGGGAGGCGGTCAGTCCGCCCGGCAGCGCGTCCTCGCCGATCGCCCAGGTCGCCCCCGTCACCAGAGCCGTGCCGGCCGCGAACCCCGTGAGGCCGAGGGCCCGGCGGCGTACCCGCGCGGTGGCGAGGGAACAGAGCAGGACCCCGGTGCAGGTGACGACCCCGGTGGTGGATCCGAGGAGTGCCGCCGTCACCGCGGTCCCGGCGGCCGCCAGACGCAGCGTGAACCGCAGGGCGGAGGCGCGCGCGGCCCAGGCCGCGCAGCACGCGGCGCCGCAGGAGAGGGTGAGCAGGGCGGCCGTGGCACCGGTGTGACCGAGCTGCAGGCTGATCTGCGGGCCGGGCGTGGCGATCGCGAGGCCGAGTCCGGCCGCCGCCGCGGCGCAGGGGGCGGCCACCGGCAGGAGCGCCCCGGAGATGCGCCCCGCGGCGTAGCCCGCCGTCACGGCGAGCACCGCGAGCAGCATGCCTTCGGGCCTGCCCTCGTGTGCCGCCGCCGTGATCAGCGACCAGGCGGCGCAGGCCACGAGTACGACCATGCCGACGACGTCCGACGCGCTGCGTCTTTCGCCCGTGGCCACCTCTTCGGCCGTGGACGTCATCCCCGCGGAACCCACCCCCGTCGCCCCCCGACTGTGCCCGCCCCGGACGCCGTCACCGCATCAGGCCGCACGTCAGAGGCTCGGCCACACCGTAACGGGTGATGCGCCCGTTTGGGGACCGTTGTGCAGGAACGTTGCGGCAGGTCCGTACGAGGTGAGCTGTCAAGGGGTGTCCCGCCCACCGGGACCCAGCGGACCGAGCTGTCCGCGCCCAGGTCAGGCGCCGTACACTCCCCAAGTGACCGCCACCGCAACCACCGTAGACGAGCCGGAACAGCTCGAACCCCAGGTCGCGCCCGCCTCGCGCGGGTCCGCCCTGGTCCGTCGCCTCCTTCCGGCCGCCGCCGCCGCGCTCTCCGGAGTGCTGCTGTACGTCAGCTTCCCGCCACGGACCCTGTGGTGGCTCGCCCTGCCGGCCTTCGCGGTCTTCGGCTGGATCCTGCGCGGTCGCTCCTGGAAGGCCGGACTCGGCCTCGGCTATCTCTTCGGCCTCGGATTCCTGCTCCCGCTGTTGGTCTGGACCGGCGTCGAGGTCGGCTCCGGGCCCTGGCTCGCGCTCGTCGCGGTGGAGGCCGTCTACGTCGCGCTGGTCGGCGCGGGGATCACCTTCGTCTCCCGGCTGCCCGGGTGGCCGCTGTGGGCGGCCGCCCTCTGGATCGCCGGAGAGGCGGCACGCGCGCGTGCACCCTTCGGCGGCTTCCCCTGGGGGAAGATCGCGTTCGGACAGGCCGACGGTGTCTTCCTGCCGCTCGCCGCGGTCGGTGGCACCCCGGTCCTCGGCTTCGGTGTCGTGCTGTGCGGCTTCGGGCTCTGCGAGATCGTCCGCCTCGCCGTCGAACGGCGCGCCACCGGTGTCCTGCGCCGCGGCGCGGCCGTCGTGGCCCTGATCGGCGTCGCCGTCCCCGTCGTCGGAGCGCTCGCCGCGCGGATGCTCGTCAGCGACAAGGCCGAGGACGGCACCGCGACGGTCGCGGTCATCCAGGGCAACGTCCCGCGCGCGGGACTCGACTTCAACGCCCAGCGGCGCGCCGTCCTCGACCACCACGTGCGCGAGACCGAGCGCCTGGCCGCCGAGGTCAAGGCGGGCAAGGTCGCCAAGCCCGACCTGGTGCTGTGGCCGGAGAACTCCTCCGACATCGACCCCTTCGCCAACTCCGACGCGAGCATCGTGATCGACCAGGCGGCCAAGGCGATCGGCGCCCCCGTCTCCGTCGGCGCTGTCGTCGAGCGGGACGGCAAGCTCTACAACGAGCAGATCCTGTGGGACCCGGAGAAGGGCCCGGTGGACACCTACGACAAGCGGCAGGTCCAGCCGTTCGGCGAGTACCTTCCGCTGCGTCCGGTGCTCAACGCCATCAACAAGAACTGGACCAGCATGGTCCGCCAGGACTTCAGCCGCGGCTCGGAGCCGGGTGTGTTCACGATGAACGGCACCGGCGTCGGGCTCGTCACCTGCTACGAGGCGGCGTTCGACTGGGCCGTGCGCAGCACCGTCACCGACGGCGCGCAGATCATCTCGGTGCCCAGCAACAACGCGACCTTCGACCGCAGCGAGATGACCTACCAGCAGCTCGCGATGTCCCGCGTCCGCGCCGTCGAGCACAGCCGCACGGTCACGGTGCCCGTGACGAGCGGTGTCAGCGCCGTGATCATGCCCGACGGGAAGATCACCCGGCGGACCGGGATGTTCGTCGCCGACTCGCTGGTCCAGAAGGTTCCGCTGCGTTCCTCCGAGACCCCGGCCACCAAGCTCGGCATCGTCCCCGAGATCATCCTGGTGCTCGTCGCGGCGGGCGGCCTCGGCTGGGCCGCCACGACGGCGCTCCGCTCGCGGCGCGACACCGGCGCCTAGCCAGGATCTGTCCGGTCGATCACGACGGAAGGCGCAGGCGGCACCTGCCGTCCGCCTGCGCGCGGGGCGCCGGAGTCGCGCGGATAGGGTCGGGGCATGCCTACTCCCGACTTCATCCGCGAGATCCGGGCCTTCGCCGGCCACCAGCTCCTCTGGCTCCCCGGCGTCAGTGTCGTGGTCTTCGACGACGAGGGCAGGATCCTGCTCGGCCAGCGCTCGGACAGCCACAAATGGGCGCTGATCTCCGGCATCCCCGAGCCGGGGGAGCAGCCCGCCGCCTGCGCGGTGCGCGAGGTGTACGAGGAGACGGCCGTCCACGTCGAGGTCGAACGCGTCGTGATGATCCAGGCCGGGGGACAGGTGACCTTCCCCAACGGCGATGTCTGCCAGTTCATGGACACCACGCTCCGCTGCCGTGCCGTCGGCGGTGAAGCCCGCGTCAACGACGACGAGTCGCTCCAGGTCGGCTGGTTCGCCGTGAACGCGCTGCCGAAACTGGACGACTACGCGCTCGTCCGGATCAAGCAGGCGCTGCTCGACGAACCCACATGGTTCGAGCCCATGACCTGAAGGTGAAGTGTGTGCGCTGACCACATCGGACGGGATCTGGGCGCTGCCTAGGGTCGAGGCATGACCGCGCCCAGCGCCCTTCCGGGCCCCCACGCCTTCAACCTCGACCTCGGCGGACGCACCGCCCTCGTCACCGGAGCCGCGAGCGGTATCGGCCGCGCCTGCGCGCTGCGGCTCGCCGCCGCCGGCGCCAAGGTGAGAGCGGTGGACCGGGACGCCGAGGGTCTGGAATTCCTGGCCGAGCGGACGCAGGGCCTGGCCGGGACGGTCGAGCCGCACGTCCTCGACCTCACCGACCTCGACGCGGCGGAACAGGCCGCGGCCGGCACCGACGTCCTCGTGAACAACGCCGGACTGCAACTGGTCCGCCCCATCGAGGAATTCCCGCCCGACGTCTTCCGCACGGTGCTGACCGTGATGCTGGAAGCGCCGTTCCGGCTCATCCGCGGCGCCCTGCCTCATATGTACGGGCAGGGCTGGGGCCGCATCGTCAATGTCTCCTCGGTCCACGGCCTGCGCGCCTCGGCGTTCAAGTCGGCGTACGTCGCCGCGAAACACGGACTCGAAGGGCTCTCGAAGACCGCGGCCCTGGAAGGCGCGCCCCACGGAGTCACCTCGAACTGTGTGAACCCCGCCTATGTGCGCACCGCACTCGTCGAGAAACAACTGGCCGATCAGGCGCGCACGCACGGCATTCCCCAAGAGCGCGTCCTGACCGAGGTCATGCTGCGGGACAGCGCGGTCAAGCGGCTCATCGAGCCGGAGGAGGTCGCGGAGGCGGTGGCCTACCTCTGCGGACCG
Organism: Streptomyces sp. NPDC059371; assembly: GCF_042751995.1. Lineage (NCBI taxonomy): Bacteria > Bacillati > Actinomycetota > Actinomycetes > Kitasatosporales > Streptomycetaceae > Streptomyces > Streptomyces sp. NPDC059371. The sequence continues at coordinate 218,820 of NZ_JBHYXD010000001.1, forward strand.
CAGGCGGCCTTCATGACCGGAACATCGCTGGCACTGGACGGGGGCTGGACCGCGCACTGAGCCGGAGCCCGGCCTCCCCCCGCCGGCGAAGCGTGCCGCATCCGGGCCGGGGACGAGTTGTCCACCAGGCTGATGTGCTGCCCCCCGGCGGATGGTTGTCCACAGGGCCGCGGTGCTGCCTCGCGGACAGTTGTCCACAGGGCCGGGGCGCCGACCCGCACATGCGCGATCCTGTTGCCATGCCCAGCGATCACCTGCCATCAGCCGAGCGCTCCGCCGACAGCGTGGAAGCGCCGTTCCTGGAACTCCTGGCCCGAGGAGCGACCGCCGACGCCTACGAGCGGCCGGTGCTGCTCGCCCGCGCCGAGGGCCTGCCCGACCGGCGCGTCGCCGCGCTCGAACAGGCCAAGCTGCTCGCGCTGCGCGTGCGCACGGAGATAGAAGGACGGCGCCGCCGCGAGGCCGAGCTCTCCGCGCTCTTCGAGACCGCGCACGACCTCGCGGGCCTGCGGGACCTCGACGCCGTCCTGCGGGCGATCGTGCAGCGCGCCCGGTCGCTGCTGGGCACGGACATCGCGTATCTCAGCCTGAACGACGCGACCAAGGGCGACACCTACATGCGTGTCACCGAGGGCTCGGTCGCCGCGCGCTTCCAGCAGTTGCGGCTCGGAATGGGAGAGGGGCTGGGCGGACTCGTCGCACAGACCGCCCGTCCGTACGTCACCGACGACTACTTCAAGGACGAGCGCTTCCAGCACACCCGGACCATCGACGCGGGCGTGCAGGATGAGGGGCTCGTCGCGATCCTCGGCGTGCCGCTGATGATCGGGCCCCAGGTCATCGGCGTGCTGTTCGCGGCGGACCGCAGGGCCCGGGTCTTCGAGCGCGAGCAGATCGCCCTGCTCGGCTCCTTCGCGGCCCTGGCCGCGGCCGCCATCGACACGGCGAACGCGCTCACCGAGACGCGCTCCGCCCTGGACCGCCTGGGCCGGGCCAACGAGATCATCCAGGACCGCAGCGCGGTCATCGAACGTGCCTCGGACGTCCACGACCGCCTGGCCGAACTCGTGCTGCGCGGCGGGGGAGTCCACGACGTCGCCGCCGCGGTGTCCGAAGTCCTGGACGGCACGGTCGAGTTCACGGAGCCGGACAGCACGCCGACGGTGGCCGTGGAAGCGGCCCGCGCCGACGGCCACGCCGTACGGCACGGCGACGACTGGGTCGCTGCGGTGGCGGCGGGAGGCGAACTGCTCGGCGCGCTGGTGCTGCGCGGGCTTCCGGGCCTCGACCCCGTCGACCAGCGCACCCTGGAGCGCGCCGCGATGGTCACCTCACTGCTCCTGCTCGCCAGACGCTCGGCCTCCGAAGCCGAGCAGCGGGTGCGCGGCGAGCTGCTGGACGACCTGCTGGACGGTCGGGACCGCGATCCGGGGCTGCTGCGGGCGAGGGCGGCGCGGCTGCACGCCGATCTCGACGGACCCCATGTGGTGCTCGCGGCCCGGCTCGACGTCGTGGCCGCCGACGCCGGCCAGGAGGCGGGCGCGCGCAGACGGCTGTGGTCGGCCGCGTCCCATCTCGCCGCCACCCGCCACGGGCTGGCCGCCGCCCGTGACGGAGGCACCGTCCTGCTGCTCCCGCTCGGACCCGGCGACACGGCGACGACACTGGCCCGCCGCACGGCCAAGGAACTGGGCACCGCCGTTCAGGAGGCGGTGACCGTAGGTGCCTCCGCGCCCTTCGAGCGGCTCGCCGCGCAGCCCGAGGCGGTGGCCACGGCCTACACGGAGGGACAGCGCTGCCTGGAAGCGCTGCGCCTGCTCGGCCGGACCGGGGACGGCGCGGCAGCCGAGGACTTCGGCTTCCTCGGACTGCTGCTCGCCGGGGACCGGGACATCTCCGGCTTCGTCGCCCGGACGATCGGCGGAGTCGTCGACTACGACGAACGGCGTGGGACCGACCTGCTGCGCACCCTCGACGCGTACTTCGCCAGCGGGATGAGCCCGGCCCGTACGAAGGACGCCTTGCACGTGCATGTGAACACGGTGGCGCAGCGGCTGGAGCGGGTGGGGCGCCTGCTCGGGGACGACTGGCAGAGCCCGGCCCGCATATTGGAGATCCAACTGGCCCTGAGACTTCACTGGTTGTCGTCGAACGGACCGCACTGATCCCCGCACACGACATCGCGTACGGGGATCAGGATCCGCGGGCCGGGGTCAGACCGTGTGGGCCGGGGTCAGACCGTGTGGGCGTCCGCCGGCGCGACCGGAGCCGGCCGGTCCTCGGTCACGGCGTCGACGTCGGACAGGTCGCGGTCGCGGGTCTCCTTGGCGAAGCCCACCGCGATCAGGGTCAGGACGACCGCCCCGATCACATAAAGGGAGATGGGAGTGGAACTGCCGTAGGAGGAGAGCAGGGCCGTCGCGATGAGGGGTGCGGGCGCGCCCGCCGCGACAGAGGCGAACTGGGCCCCGATGGAGGCACCGGAGTAGCGCATCCGGGTCGCGAACATCTCGGAGAAGAAGGCGGCCTGGGGCGCGTACATGGCGCCGTGCAGGACCAGGCCGACGGTGACGGCGAGGATCAGGTTCGCGAAGCCGCCGGTGTCGATGAGGGAGAAGAACGGGAACATCCAGAGGCCGACACCCGCGGCGCCGAGCAGATAGACGGGGCGGCGGCCGATGCGGTCGGAGAGGGCGCCCCAGGCCGGGATCACGGCGAAGTGCACGGCCGAGGCGATGAGAACGGCGTTGAGCGCGGTCTGCCGGGAGACGCCGGCGGAGGTGGTGGCGTACACGAGGATGAAGGCGGTGATCACGTAGTAGCTGATGTTCTCGGCCATACGGGCGCCCATGGCGACGAGCACGTCACGCCAGTGGTGGCGCAGGACGGAGACCAGCGGGAGCTTCTCCGGCTCGTCCGTTCCGGCCGACTTGCGGGCCTCGGACCGTGCCAGCGCCTCCTTGAAGACGGGCGATTCATCGACAGACAGACGAATCCACAAACCGACGACGACCAGGACCCCGGAGAGGAGGAACGGGATGCGCCAGCCCCAGGAGAGGAAGGTGCTGTCCGACTGTGTGGCGGTGAGCAGTGACAGGACACCGGTCGCCAGAAGCTGACCGGCCGGAGCGCCGGTCTGCGGCCACGACGCCCAGAACCCCCTGCGCTTGGCGTCGCCGTGCTCGGACACCAGCAGAACCGCGCCGCCCCACTCGCCGCCCAGAGCGAAGCCCTGCACCAGACGCAGTGTGGTGAGCAGGACGGGAGCCGCCGCGCCGACGGTCGCGTGCGTGGGCAGCAGACCGATCGCGAACGTCGCCCCGCCCATCAGCAGCAGACTCAGTACCAGCAGTCGCTTGCGGCCGAGCCGGTCACCGTAGTGCCCGAAGACGAGGGCGCCGAGCGGCCGGGCCGCGAACCCGACCGCGTATGTGAGGAAGGAGAGCAGGGTGCCGACGAGCGGGTCGGAGCCGGGGAAGAACAGCTTGTTGAAGACCAGGGCGGCGGCCGAGCCGTAGAGGAAGAAGTCGTACCACTCGATGGTGGTGCCGATGAGACTGGCGGCGACGATGCGCTTGAGGCTGGCGGGGGGTGGGGGAGCGGTGGTTCCGGAGGCCATGTGCGCCACTTCCTCATGTGCGGTGGGGACGGGTACGTGTCGGCACACGGTAGGAAGACGCACGTCAGGCGCACATGTGGTGGGGCGACATAGTTCGAGGGTTGGCTATGCGTGCGGCCACCATGTCGGCTCACGGAAGGGCGGTCCGGGGGCTCGATGGCGGTCGAAACGAGTGCTGTCCGGGACGCGTAGTTCGGTGCGATTTGACGGTGCGGTGCTGACTCCCGTGCTGACTTGGTGCTGACTACGCTCCGTTGAACTCGGACATCTGGGGTTGATCGGCTCAGAGTCGTTGCGTGCTAGGTGTTCTGTCTCGGGAGGTTGTAGACGGGTGAGCCAGGTCTCGGCTGAGGGATCTTGAACAGGTGAGGGCCTTCCGGTTCGGTGTGGATTGAGACGTCTACACCGACAGAAAGGCCCTCGTGCCCCACCGTGATGCGCCCCTGACCGAGACGGGACGCCTGCATCTGGCCCGCTGCGCGGTCGAGGACGGCTGGACTCTTCGCCGGGTCGCCGAGCGTTTCCAGGTCTCGCCGACCACGGCCCGGCGATGGGCCGGCCGCTACCGCTCGCATGGCGAGGACGGGATGAGTGATCACTCCTTCTGCCCGCATCACAGCCCGCGCCCGCACCCCGACCCGTCCCGAGCGGCGGATCATCAAGATCCGCGTCCTGCGCCGCTGGGGACCGGCTGGCATCGCCTACCTGCTGCGATTGAACCCGTCCACCGTGCACCGGGTCCTGGCCCGCTACAAGCTGGCCCGTCCCGCTCATCTCGACCGCGCCACCGGACGGGTGATCCGCCGCTACGAACGGTCCGCGCCGGGCGAGTTGGTGCACGTGGACATCAAGAAGCTCGGCAACATCCCCGACGGTGGCGGCCACAAGGCCCTGGGCCGCCAGGCCGGCCGCAAGACCCGCTCCGGCATGGGCTACAGCTACCTGCACAACGCCGTCGACGATCACTCCCGCCTCGCCTGCAGCGAGAACCTCACCGACGAGAAGAAGGAAACCGCAACCGCCTTCTGGGACCGGGCCCAGACGTTCTTCGCCCAGGTCGGGATCACCGTCCAGCAGGTGCTGACCGACAACGGCTCCTGCCACCGCTCACGCGACTGGCGCGATGCCCTCGCCGCAGCCGGGATCACCCACAAGCGAACCCGCCCCTACCGGCCGCAGACGAACGGGAAGGTCGAGCGCTTCAACCGCACCCTGCTGGACGAGTGGGCCTACGCTCGCCCCTACCGCATGGAGACCGAACGACGCGACGCCTACCCGCAATGGCTGCACACCTGCAATCACCACCGCGGACACACCGCGCTGAAAGGCCAACCACCCGCCAGCCGCGTCCCCAACCTCACAGGGCAATACAACTAGGGCGGCCGACGGCGGGGCGACCGAAGCCGAAGGAGCGCCTCTGGCTGGCCAAGCCGCTGGGGCGGGCGACGGCGGGGCTACAGGGCGGCGATGACGTCGGCAGAGGCCATCGGCAGCGAGAACATCGAGAAATTGTAGGCGATGGTGTTGTCCTGCTCCTCCTACGAGGTGGCGGCGACGCAGTCGGTCAGAGTGATCACCCGGAAGCCGTGCTCGTAACCGGTGCGCATGGTCGACTCCACCTTCAGCGCGGCTTCCCAGTGAGGAGCAGGTCTTGAGAAGGAGGGTCCATCGCACCGTCGCGCTTCCGGCCACGGTGTGCGGTTTCACTCTGTACCTCACGGACGCATCCACCGCGGCTGCCGCAGCTCTGCCGGCAGGGATTATCGCCACGCTGGTGAACAAGACCGGCACCACCGTCACCGTCACTTCCGGGGTGGGGCGGGGCAACAGCATCACCGTTGGGCAGACCGGCAACAGCATCAGGCACACCGTCGCACGGTCCGGCGACTGCACTCCAAGGGACCCGGCAACGACACCATTTCCAGACTGGCCGGCAACTACACCATCAACGGCAATGCCGGCAACGACACCCTCGACGGCGGCCTTGGCTTCGACACCTGCAACCGTGACACAGCGGACCCGGCCGTCAACTGCCCCTGAACAATTGCCCCTCGACCGGCACCGCTGGATGGCCGGAAGGTGCCGGGCCGTGCGGCTGCGCGGTCTGACCCCCTGACCCGGGTGCTCACAACCTGGCCGCGTGCTGCGTGATCAGGGTGGTGTTCCGCAGCGTCGTCGCTGATGCGACCGCTGTCGCCGCGTCGGCCCCGGCAGTCCGGCGCGCCTCACCTCCATGCCGGTAAGTGCTCAATTCTGGTTGCCCTCCCGCGGTCTGGCAGGTCTCGAAGGTGGGAGCAGACTCAGCGGCCGCAGAGACGACCGGCTGTGGTCGCAGTGCGGTTGCTGCTGCCCGTGGGACTCTCCTCAGCCTGACCACCTTGCCCCAGGACATCGCAGGAGCGAAGAAATTGCGCCAGGGGACGTCGAGCCGTGGGAAGTGAGCAGCACTCGGCCCGGATCGAGCGCAACCGTTCGGCTCGTATGCCGAGGCTGCCGCGCCGTCCCGGTCATCAACGTCCCTTCCAGCAGGGTTACATACCCCACTTTTCAGCTTGCGGGTGAGCACTCATTCGATGCGCCCCGTTGGACCCAGTAACCGGTGACCCACCTGTAGTCCGGTAAGTGAGGTTCGTACATGTCAAAGATCGGTTCGAAAGAAACCAAGCGGCGTCTCCCCACCGCTGACTGCTGCCCGGGTTGGGTGCACCTTTACTCCCGTCAACTCAAGGACTGAGGACGGTCGCTTCATGGACTACTGCATCCCGTGCAGCCGCACGCTCAACGGCGCCGTTACCTGCCCAGAGTGTGGGGCATACGACCCCGGCATGGCACAGCTGAGCGATCGGAGAGGCGGTGCTCCGGCCGTCGACGCCGCGATGCCGGAGGTCCGCTTGGGTCGGGGACCGAGCTCCTCCGGGTCGCCCCTTCCCGGGTCACCGACTGCCTCGCAAGACCTGTCGGCTGACCGGTACGACCGTCCGGCGCGGCTGAAGAAATATGCCGTCCGGTCTCTTGCCGCAGCCGCCTTCACCCTCCTCGGAGGCCTGGCCACCGCATCGGTGTTTCCCCAGTCGACGGCCCCACGAGCAGCCTCGATCCCGGAACAGCCGTCCCCCGAAGAGCCCGGGGTCCGCGTTCCCGATTCACAGGCTGCACCGGAGCGTGTGTCCACGCACCCGGCCCGACAGGGCGTCCTGGACCGAAACGGTGACGGGATCCGGCGTCCTCTGCCAACGGCGACTCGCAACACGTCACCGGTCTCTCGGCCTCCCGCCACCACCAGTGCGCCGCCACCAGTGAAGGCGAAGCCACCCCCCCGAGCCTCCAGCGGCCGCCGCCCCAGCTCGCCCTCGCAGACGGCAACCCCTTCCGCGAGGCCCTCCGCCAGTTCCTCCGCCAGTTCCTCCGCCAGTTCCTCCGTCAGTCCTTCCGTCAGTCCTTCCGGCAGCATCAGCGCCTCTTCTACCAGTTAGTGGCTCACCGAGCAGCAAAGGGGAAGCCCGTGGCTGAAACACTGGCAGGGCTCCCCAGCACAGAAACCTCCACCTGGTCCGCGCACGGCATCCGCCGGATCGGCAGCGGGCTCGCCAGCGCCAACAGAGGCCACAACCACGCACCCGTCTGCCGTCAACGACGTGCGGCACGTGGACTGTGGCCAGGAGTTCAACGGTGGCGATGGCGTCACCCTCACCGGCCCGGGCACCGGCGACGAGGACGCGAACATCGGCAATTCTGAACGGTGATCGGTTGCCCCAGTGCGCCGTGAAGAGGTGGGTCTCGCGCTTCCAGTGGTCATGGGGTTGCGGCGACCGCCCAGCGCGCGGCACACCAGGTTGGCAGGGCGGCTTGGTGGCAGGGCTTGGTGGCAGGTGGTGCAGACACCGGTTCAGCACCTCGGAGCGTCCCGGAGGGTGTCGAGGACTTGGTAGAGGGTGAGACCGGTCCGGGGGCTTTTGGGGCGAGGCGCTGTTCGGTGAGGAAGACGTGGGCGGCGGTCACGAGGGTGACGTGGTGGTGCCGGCCGGCCAGGATCGGCTTTCGAAGTGGTCCGGGCCCAGGCCGTGTTGAGTTCGCGGTAGTCGTGCTCGATGCGCCAGCGGACCTTGGCTGGACAGACCAGGAAGTGACTGGACTGCTTGTGGGAGCCGTTCATTTCTGTCCGTCGTCCCTCTGAGCCGCATCCCACGCACTGGGCACCGACGAGTAGCCAGCACCGACGATTCGGTGCTGGGAACGTGCGATCGCCCACAGTTATGTTGTGCACAATTAAATTGCGTACTAGCGTCTGTGCGCAGTACACCACGAGAGGGAGGCGGCACAATGAATCCTGTTCGCTACGAGGACTACCGGCCCATCGAACGCCCTTCCTACCAGGAGGAGATGGAAGCAGTCATCGCCCAGGTGGCGCGTCGTACTCGCGCCTCGGTCGAGCGCGAGACCGTCGGCCGCGCTGTCCGTACGGCCCACGGCAAGACCTACGGCCTCCTCAAGGCCACGGTCACGGTTGGTGACAATCCTGGCTTCTACCGGCAGGGAATCTTCGCACGGCCGACCGCGTACGACGCCGTCGTCCGCTACTCGAACGGCTTGGGCCACGATCGCCCCGACCACCAGCTGGGCGCGGCTTGCGGAATGGGCATCAAGCTGTTCGGAGTTGCCGGCCCCTCGCTGCTGGACGACGAACGAGACAGCGGCACCTTCGACCTCAATCTGATCAACAACGATGTCTTCTTCGCGAACACGGCCTACGACTACATGGTGATCGAGGATTTGTTCGCCGAATTGCCCGAGGCCCTCGTGGACCCAGCCCGCCGCAAGACCTGGATGGCGGAGTTCCTGACCCGTCGGCTGACGCTCACCGATCCCGACAGCTGGCTGTGGGACGAACTGCTCGCCATGCTGTCGTTCACCGGTGTCCCGCGCAGGAATCTGCTGTCGTACAGCTACAACAGCATGGGCGCCTTCCGGTACGGCGAACACATCGCCAAGATCCGTACCGTGCCGACCGCCGCGTCCCTGGCCTCCATCACGCAGCAGATCGTGGACGTGCGCGCGGACAATGAGGCATTCCGCCGCACCCTGGTGGCCGAGGCCGCGGAGCGAGACCACTCCTTCGAGCTCCAGGTCCAGCTCAACACCGATCTGGCCCGTATGCAGGTGGACAACACGTCCGTCAAGTGGCCCGAGGACCTGGCCCCCTGGGTGACGGTCGCCCGGGTGGATCTCCCGCGCCAGGCTATCGGCGGGGACGACAACCTGGCGGCCGCCGACGCCACGTCGATCACGCCGTGGCGTTCACGCGAGGACCACCGGCCCATCGGCGAGATTCAGCGGGTGCGGCAGGAGGTGTACCGGCGCTCGTCCGTCGAACGGCACCGCATCAACGGGCAAGAGCGGCGCGAACCGGCCGGCAGCGCTGAGCTGCTGGGCTGAGCTGCCTCGGTCGCGCCCGCCGTCGCGCAGGTTAAGTGGGCACAGCACCGCCGTCCACCGTCCCGCTGGACACCCAGGGGTGCGGCAGCCAGGTGGTGGCTGGCGGATTGGATGGCCAGCAGGTGTGTGGTGCCCCGGAGGCCGGCGGCGACTCCCGTGGCTCGGACCCGGTTGAATCCGCCCTGCGATCCGCGATCGCTGTGCAGAATGCACCCGGCGACGTGTCCACGCCGGGCAACAGCGTTGTTCAGGGCTGTGACGGCCAGGCGGGACTTCATCCGCGTGTCGATCGAGTAGCCGACGATTCTCTTGCTGAAGACGTCCTTGATCGCGCGGAGATACAACTTGCCTTCGCTGGTCGCGTGTTCGGTGATATCGGTGAGCCACAGCCGGTTCGGTGCGGTTGCGGTGAAGTCACGGCGGACGAGGTCGTCGTGCACCGACGGGCCGGCCTTCTTGATCCTGCCGCGCTTCTTGCCGAACACGCTCCACCAGTTGTTGTCCCGGCAGATCCGCCACGCGGTCCGGTCGGCCATGCCGGATCCCGCGCTGCGGGCTTCGTCGGCCAGGAATCGGTAGCCGAACTCCGGATCCTCGAGGTAGGCGTCGAACAACGCGTTCGCGCGTGTGGCCTGCTCGAACTCGGCATCGGTCACCGGCCGTTCGAGCCAGCGAAGGTAGGGCTGGCGGGCAAGCTTCAGGTCCCTGACCGTGTCAGGGACCCCGCCCGTGGCCAGCTCTTTCACGAGCGGGTAGATCCTTTTCCCGGCAGATGCGCCTGCGACAGGTAGGCCGCGGCCCGGCGTAGGACCTCGTTCTCCTGCTCCAGCAGCTTGATCCGCCGACGCGCTTCCCGTAGTTCCGCGTTGTCCTGGCTGGTCGTTCCGGGCTTTGTCCCGTCGTCGATGTCCGCGCGACGCATCCATTTCCACAGCGTCATCGCGTGCACTCCGAAGCCGGCGGCCACCTGCTCGACCGTCACGCCCGGGCCGCGGTTCCTCGCGACCCGTACGACATCCTCGCGGAACTCTTGCGGATAAGGCTTGGACACAGCGACATCCTTCCTACCTGCCCCGCAGGGCAAGCCAGTTCAGATGCCACCCGATCGTGCGGCAGCCCCCCGTCTTCACCTGTCCCGTGCTGACTTGGTGCTGACTACGCTCCGTTGAACTCGGGCATCTGGGGTTGATCGGCTCGGAGCCGTTGCGTGGTAGGTGACCGGGCTGAGAGAACGAGCCCGGCCTTGGGGCTCAGCCACCGTGGGCGTGGGCAGGTGCTGCGCCTGGGCGCGGCGCGCGTTCGTCCCAGCAGATTCTTCGTCTGCTGGTGGTACACCTGCCTGCGTGGCTCTGACCAGCACGAGTGGGGAGTTGCAAGTCCAGCGTCGGAGTCACTGGTCCGCGTATGGTCCGGATCTTGGCATGGGTCGGTCTGGACCGGTATGCGACTCATGCAGGCGCCGGAACTGATGTGCGCTGAGAGGTGGAGGTGATGCGCCGCCCTCGGTGGGCTGGTGTCGTTCGTCATGAAGTTCACCACCGATTCGCTCTGACCTGGGCCAATACGGTCACCGGCGCTGCTGACCTGCGCAGTTGAGTCTTTCAGCGTCTTTCAGCGTCGTGCTGCGCTACGCGATCGATCCTCCCCGCGCGCTCCCCGGCGCGGTCATACTCCCCAGATTTCTCCCAGGGGCGGCTTCTGTGGTGGGAGGAAGCAACGTCACCTCCGCTTGCGCGGAGGTGAACCGCCCTGGGGGGGGCGCCCGCCGCCCCCCCCCCCGCCGGGCGGCTCCCCCGGAGGAACCAGACCACACACCAGGGAAACGGGCAGCGCGGG
>NZ_JBHYXD010000001.1:229717-240438 GCF_042751995.1 Streptomyces sp. NPDC059371
CCTCTCCGGGGGTGCGGGTCTCTGTGTGTCCCTCACGCACCCACCGGCCCGCGCCGGCGCGCCCCCCCCCCCCCCCGGCCGCCCGCCCCCCGGGGGGGGGGCGGGGCCCCCCCCCCCCCACGATCGCGTCGAACACGCCCGTACTCGGGGAGAGGCTCAGGCGGGTCGGATCCACCTCTTTATACCGACTGGTCGGTAGCCTCAGATGGGGAGGGTGGCTGTCAAGATCTGGCCGCTGTTGAACATGACGCCGAATTCAACTATAACGATCGGAAGGCCGACTCCCTGCCGCTGCTGTGGCCATGACTCACATCAAAGGCCGATCGAGGAGACGGTCGATGAGCCATCTCCGCACGACAGTTGGCGTTCGGCGCCCCCGGCGGGCGTTCGAGCCCGGCGCACGGCGCTCGGAATCCCGGCCCCGAAGCTCACGGACGAACCGGATGAACCGGACCAACAGGAAACAGTGAGGCGACATGAGGGAAGCAGTGATCGTTTCGACGGCACGGACGCCGATCGGAAAGGCTTACCGCGGCGCGTTCAACGACACCCAGGCGCAGGAGCTTGCCGCTCATGCCCTTTCACACGCGGTGCGACGCGCCGGGCTCGAGGGAGGTGAGGTCGAGGATGTGATCTTCGGCTGCGCCGTGCAGCAGGGGGCCTCGGGTTTCAATGTCGCGCGTCAGGCTGCTCTCCGTGCCGGACTTCCGGACGTCGTGTCGGGGATGACGATCGACCGGCAGTGCTCGTCGGGCCTGATGGCCGTGGCGACGGCCGCCAAGCAGATTGTCACGGACGGCATGCAGGTCGCTGTCGGCGGCGGTGTCGAGTCGATCTCCCTGGTGCAGAACGACCACATGAACACCCACCGCATGGCGGATCCCTGGCTGGTCGAGCACAGGCCGAGCATCTACATGCCAATGTTGCAGACTGCGGAGATCGTCGCCGAACGCTACGGCGTGAGCCGGGAACGTCAGGACGAGTTCGCGCTGGTGTCACAGCAGCGCACCGCGGCGGCGCAGGAGGCCGGCCGGTTCGACCGGGAGGTCGTCGCGCTCACCAGCACCAAGAAGGTTCTCGACAAGCAGTCCGGGGAGGTGCGGGACGAGGAGTTCACCCTGGCCCGGGACGAGGGCAACCGCCCGTCGACGACGCTCGAAGGCCTGGCCGGGTTGGCCCCGGTGCTGCCCGACGGTCGGGTGAGCGCGCGTTCCAGCGTGACGGCGGGCAACTCCTCGCAGTTGTCGGACGGGGCTTCGGCGTCGGTGCTGATGGAGTCGAGGGAGGCCGAACGCCGCGGACTGGAACCGCTCGGTGTCTACCGGGGTATGACCGTTGCCGGATGCGGGCCGGACGAGATGGGCATCGGCCCGGTGTTCGCCATTCCGAAATTGCTGAAGCAGCACAACCTCACCATCGACGACATCGGTCTGTGGGAACTCAACGAGGCGTTCGCCTCCCAGGCGTTGTACTGCCGGGACGAGCTGCACATCGATCCGGAGCGGTTCAACGTCGATGGCGGTGCCATCTCGGTCGGTCATCCGTACGGAATGACCGGTGCCCGGCTGGTGGGGCATGCCCTCGTCGAGGGGAAGCGCCGGGGTGTTCGGTATGTGGTGATCTCGATGTGTGTCGGCGGCGGAATGGGTGCAGCCGGACTGTTCGAGGTCGTCTGAGGTCCCCGTCCCTGCTGGAGAACGTGGCTGCCGTCGGATTGCGCGGCAGCAGGCCGATCGTGAGGAGAGACGTGGATACCGTGTCGAAGTCGGCGGCAAAACCCCGAACCGCGGTTCTGGTGGACTTCGGTGGGGTTATCACCTCCAGTGTGCTGCGGGCTTTCACCGCCTTCGGCGCCTCGCTGGGCGGCGACCCGCGCCTGCCGCTCGTTCTCCTCGCCCGGGACCAGCGATCACGCACCCTCCTGGCCGATCACGAGTGCGGCCGTCTCGACGCCGGGGGCTTCGAGCGGGGATTCGCCGAACGCCTCCGCGTCCACGGCGCAGACGTACCGGCCGAGGGGCTCACGGCCCGGATGCAGACGGGCATGTCGATCGACCAGGACATGCTCGCGCTGCTCGGTGATCTTCGAGCCGCCGGCCGTCCCGTTGCGCTCGTGTCCAATTCGTTCGGTACCGGAACCTACGACGGCGTCGACCTCTCCGCTGTTGCCGATGCGGTCGTGATCTCCGCGGAGGTCGGGATCCGCAAGCCCTCCCGGCGGATCTACGCGATCGCATGTGAACGCCTGGGCATCGACCCCGAAGAGGCGGTCATGATCGACGATCTGCAGCAGAATCTCGACGGAGCGGCACGGATCGGAATCGGGGGCGTACTGCACACCAGCGCTGCCGACACTCGCCGCCAGCTCGCCGAACGCTTCGGGATCACCGCCTGATCGCCGATTCGGCGGGGGTGGGACCCGCACGGCCATCTGCTCGCATCCTCGGCAGGCGCCGCCCACGGTCAGCGATTTCGATCCTGTGTGCCCCCATGGGCTGTCACTGTCGACACCGTTGCGCTGCGCGGCGCCAGGGATCAGTCTCACGTCTGTGACTATGGCGTCGGATTCAAGTACCGTTTCCGGAATGGACACCACCGCGCCCGAGGAGATCGACGGCGAGTACGCACCTCCCGTGGCGCCCCTCTCGAACCTTCGCGAGCCGCCTACGACGAAGCGTGGAGCGCGGACACGGGCCGCATTGGTGAAGGCCGCGCGGACGGTGTTCGAACGGGACGGCTACCTCGACACTCGCCTGACCGACATCACCAAAGAAGCTCAATGTGCGGCGGGATCCTTTTACACCTACTTCGCCAACAAGGAGGAGGTCCTCGCCGCCGTCCTCCTGGAGGCGCAGGAGGACATGATGCACCCCGGCATGGGCCGGGTGCAGGGTACCGACGATCCTTATGCGGTACTCGAGGCGAGCAACCGCGCGTATCTCGAGGCGTACAAGCGGAATGCGAAGCTGATGGCCCTCCTCGAGCAGGTCGCACAAGTGGAGCCGGAGTTCCGCGAGTTCCGGAGCCGGCGCGCTGACGCGTTCATCCGCCGCAATGCCCGCGGCATCGCCGACCTGCAGGCGCGGGATGTCGCAGACCGTGGGGTCGATCCGATGATGGCCTCCCGTGCCCTGTCGGGCATGGTCAGCGTCCTGGCCTACAACGCCTTCGTGGTCGGCGAACGGCAAGGAGAAGGTGCACCGGTGGACTTCGAGGAGCTCGTGTCCACGGTCACCCGTCTCTGGGCGAACGCCCTTCGGTTCCCCGGCCACCGCTGACCCCGGCAGCCTGGCCCACCGCACCCGGTACTGCCGGGTGCTTCTCATTTCCCGGCTCCCTTTGTCGTCCCCTCCGCGGGAGGTGGGCGGTCTTCTCCGCGCGTCGCCGTGCGCCAGCTGTTGAACTTGACGCCAGATTCAAATCCCGTGGCCGCTGTTGCCCTGAGGCAGCTCGGTGAGGAGGTCGCCGGCGTGGAGGCGGCGGGCGAGGTCGATGGCGGCGCTCGGCGCGGGTTGTCCGGGGAGTGAGGCGTCGTCGGGCTGGGGCCGGTCCTATCGCCGCCGCCCGGTGCCGGGCGTTTCAGCCGGGCTGCGCCGACAGATGGATCAGGATGCCGCACACCTCGTCCACGATCTCGCGGGCTTCCGTCTCGTCCCCGCAGTCGCCCAGCTCGCGCGCCGTTCCTCCGATGACGGTGGTCAGCACGCTCACCCTGACCCGGCCGGCGCGTCTCCGCTCGTCGATCTCCAGGAGCCGGGCGTTGCGGCGTACCCATGCGCGGTCCCACTGGCGGCGCAGCGCGTCGAAGCCCGCGGGGCCGTCGTCCTCCACGAGGAGTCTGCCGAGCCTCCGGTTGTCCCAGGCACCCTCCAGGTAGGCCCGGGCTCCCGCCATGAAGAGGGCGACGGGGTCCTCCACGCCGCGGTTGCGCTCGGCGGTCAGTGTGGCCGCGGTTCGACGCTCCTGCTCCTCCCGGAACTCCTCCCACAGGGCGAGGTACAGCCCTCGCTTTCCCCCGTAGTGCTGAAAGAGGCTGCCCACCGGGAAGCCGCAGCGCGCCGCGATCTCGGTGAGACCGGCGTCGGTGTAACCGCGCTCGGCGAACACCTCCAGCGCGGCGTCGAGCAGCGTGCGCCGGAGGCTTCCGTCCTGCCCGGCGTATTCCTCGGGCAGACCCATGTCTCCCTGCCTGCCCGGCAGCTGACGTGCCGCTTCGGTCCCGTCGGACTCCACCATGCCGCTCATTCGCCTTCCCCGCCTTCCTCGGCCCCGTCGCGGATGGCGAGGGCGACCAGTAGTTCCAGGAGGTCGGCGATCCGGCGCGGATTGCGGCCGGTGCGTTCCTCGATCCGGCGCAACCGGTAGTGCGCCGTGTTGTGGTGCACCCGCAAGCGCTCGGCGGCCAGCCGCAGGTTGAGGTCCGCCTCCGCGAAGGTCCGTATGGTGGCGGCCAGCGTGTCGCCGCGTCTGCGGTCCTCCTCCAGCATCGACCGCACCCGGGGATCGACCAGCTGGCGCGCGAGGTCGTCGGCGCGCAGCGCCAGGTAGTCGAACGGGGACAGCCGTGGCAGTGCTGCCACCCCGCCCCCGCTCGGCACCAGGTCGAGGGCGGCCCGCGCCTCCTGGTAGGCACGGGGCAGTTCACATGCGCCCTGGGCGACCGTACTGATCCCCATGGAGAGCATGGTTCCGGCCCGCGCGAGCCGCCGCTGCACGGTCTCGAAGTGGGCGCATATGTCCTCTGCGGCCATGCCGGCCCGGACCACGGGCACGGCCACCACCTCGCCGTGCCGCACGACGACCAGCGTTCTGCCGGCCCAGGGCCCGGCGACGCTGATCGACGCGCTGGCGGCATACCCGTTCTCGGCCGAGGTCGGGTCGCCGGTGCGGGTGTCGCCGACGCACACCGCCACGACCGCCATCATCGGTGAGCGCGGTCCGACGCCGTACGCCTGAGCCGCAGCCATCAGTGGACCGTGCGTGGGTGCCACCCCAGCCAGGAGCTGGTCCAGGAGATCGCGGCGCTCCCGGTCCGCGTCCGCCACCACGTGCTGCTGGTACTCGACGTAAGCCTGCGCGGCATGGGTGCTGGCGTAGTCGACGTACCGCATCAGCGGGGTGACGAGGGACAGCGCGGCCTGCTGGGCCTCGGCGGACGTGCCCGCGCAGTCCAGCAGCGCGTCCCACAGCACCTGCCGGCCGACCCGGAAGGCACTGATCCAGTCCTCCAGGGCGAACCCGGCACGTGCTCGGCGCATCGCCGCCGCGCGGCTGAAGACCAGGTCCTCGGGGGCCATGTCGCGATCGCCGGCCAGCGCCGCCAACTGCATCCGGTAGTGCTCCAGCACCTGGTCCCGTACGTCGCCGAAGAACCGTTCGTCCTGCAGTGCGTACGACGGGATCTCCGTGCGCATCACCTCGACGGCGGTCTCCGCCACCTCCTCGACCCGGTCGTGGACGGCGTGCAGGATCCGCCGCCGCTCGCGGCGGAGCGGTTCGGAGAGTCGGGGATTGCCCAGTGCGGGACCGCGCGGCATGGGGCCGATCGTCGCCGCCCTCCTCGTGCTTCGTCAACAGGTTCCACGTGAGACATCTCCCGGCACCTGTGCGCGGCGCACAGTTCGGCCACCGAGAAGTTGGGTGCTCACACCCAATGTGCGCCCGCGACGCCCCCACCTACTGTGACGCTCGCCCACCCCCTCAGCACGTCGGAAAGGGCGTCACTCATGCTCGCGGTCGAAGACATCACCGTGCGCTTCGGCGGGATCACGGCATTGGACGGTGTCGCTTTCACCGTCGAGCCGGGCACCGCCGTAGGGCTCATCGGGCCGAACGGAGCCGGCAAGACCACCTTGTTCAACTGCCTCACCAGGCGCTGCGCTCCCGACGGGGGAGAGGTGCGGTTCGAGGACGAGGACCTGCTCGCCCTCCCCCCGCACGCCGTGGCCGGGCGCGGCATCGCCCGCACCTTCCAGAACCTGGGCCTGTTCCCGCAGCTCACGGTCCGGGAGAACGTCATGGTCGGCGCCCACAGCCGGGGGCGCACCGGACACCTTGCCGCGGCGCTCCGGCTGCCCCGCGTCCGGCGGGAGGAGAGGGC
This sequence comes from Streptomyces sp. NPDC059371, assembly GCF_042751995.1. NCBI lineage: Bacteria > Bacillati > Actinomycetota > Actinomycetes > Kitasatosporales > Streptomycetaceae > Streptomyces > Streptomyces sp. NPDC059371. Next base: position 235,818 of record NZ_JBHYXD010000001.1, read on the forward strand.
ACTACGTGACCAGGCGGACGACTTGCTACGGCGGCTCGGCCTGGCGGACGTCGCCGACCATCCCGCCTCCGGACTGCCGTTCGGCACGCTCAAACGCGTCGAACTCGCCCGGGCGCTCGCGGTACGGCCCCGGCTGTTGTTGCTCGACGAACCCGTCAACGGGCTCAGCCACGGCGAGGTGGACCAATTCGCGGATCTGGTCCGCTCGGTGCGCCAGGAGTTCGACCTCACGCTCGTAGTGGTCGAACACCACATGGCCTTCGTGATGGGCCTGTGCGACAAGGTGGTCTGCCTCGACTTCGGCCGCAAGATCGCCGAGGGCACGCCGGAGGAGATCCAGCGCGACCCGGCGGTCGTCGAGGCGTACCTGGGGGTGGCCGCGTGAGCGAGCCCACCACCGGCAGCACCGAGTCCGCGGCGGGTGCGGAGCCGGACTTCCTGAAGGTCTCCGACCTGCACGCCGGATACGGCCGGGCCCGCGTGCTCCAGGGCCTCGACTTCTCCGTCGCCCGCGGTGAGGTGTGCGCGATCCTCGGACCCAACGGCGCTGGCAAGACCACGACGCTGCGGGCGCTGTGCGGCATGGTCCGCGGTCGCGGGTCGGTCACCCTGAACGGCACGGAACTCCTGGGCCGCTCGCCCGAGCAGGCCGCCAGGCTCGGTGTGGCGCATGTGCCCGAGGGCCGAGGCACCTTCAACGACTTGACCGTCGAGGAGAACCTGCGCATCGGTGCCCATCTGCGCACCGGCCCACGGAGGCGGGGCCGCACCGAGCGCGCGGCCGTGGTGACCGACCTGGAACGGATCTACGACTACTTCCCCAAGCTGCGCCAGCGGTCGCGGCAGGCCGCCGGCAGCCTCAGCGGGGGCGAGCAGCAGATGCTCGCCGTCGGCAGGGCGCTGATGTTGCGGCCCTCGCTGCTGCTCCTGGACGAGCCGTCCCTGGGACTCGCGCCGCTGGTCACCCGCGAGCTGTTCGAGATCGTCCGTGCCGTCAACGAGGAGGAACGCACCACCGTGGTCGTCGTCGAGCAGAACGCCCAGCTGGCGCTGGATATCGCGCACAGGGCCCACGTACTGGAGGCCGGCCGCCTGGTGCTGTCCGGACCGGCCGCACAGATCCGCGAGGACGGGCAGGTCGCCGAGGTGTACCTCGGGGTCTCCGTCCTCTCCCGGAAGGCCGGGTGAGCGCCGTGACCGATCTGCTCCAGCAAGTGGTGGAAGGACTGGGCTCCGGCGCCGTGTACGCCAGCCTGGCGCTGGCCCTGGTACTGATCCACCGGTTCACGGGGATCGTCAACTTCGCGCAGGGCGAGCTGGCCATGCTCTCGACGTACGTCGCCTGGCAGCTGGTGGCGTCCGGGATGCCGTACTGGCTGGCACTGCCGGCCACCCTCGCGGTGTCCTTCGCCGGCGGCATGCTGCTCGAGCGGATCGTCATCCGCCCCGTACAGGGCGCGCCCGAGCTGACGGTGGTCATCGTCACGGTCGGTCTGTTCATCTTCGTCAACGCGCTGGCCGGTCTGATCTGGTCGTTCACCGTGAAGGACTTCCCGCAGCCCTTCCCCGACGGCGGACTCGACCTGTCCGGTGTGCGTATGGACTGGTCGACGCTCGGGATCATCGGTGTGGTGGCCGTCGTGATGGGCCTGCTGTATCTGCTGTTCCAGCACACCTCCATCGGCCTGGTGATGCGGGCGGTCGCCTGCAATCCGGCCTCCGCCCGGCTGTCGGGCATTCGGGTGGGTTGGGTGCTGATGCTCGGCTGGGGCCTGGCCGCGACGGTCGGCGCGGTGTCGGGCGTGCTCGTCGCCCCGGTGCTGTTCCTGGAGCCCAACATGATGGGCGGGGTGCTGATCTACGCGTTCGCGGCGGCCACCCTCGGAGGCTTCGACAGCCCGGTCGGCGCGGTCGTCGGCGGCCTGTTCGTGGGTGTCGCCGAGACCCTGACCGGGGCGTACGTGGACGTGATCGGCGCCGATCTGAAGGTGGGCGTCCCCTTGGTGATCATTCTGGCGGTGCTGCTGGTGCGGCCACAGGGCCTCTTCGGACGGGCGGCGGTGGAGCGCGCATGAGCACCATTACAGCGTCACTCGGCACCGACCGGGTCCGGTGGCTGCGGCCCACGCTCACCGTCCTCGTCGCGGCGGCGGTCGCCGTCGGCGCACCGTTCTACTTTGCTCCCTTCCAGGTCTTCCAGCTGACCATGGTGCTCGTGTATGCCGTGGCGCTGTCCGGCCTGAACCTGCTGACCGGCTTCGGCGGGCAGATCTCGCTCGGACACGGCGCGTTCTTCGCGGCGGGCGCCTACACGGCGGCGGTCATGCTCGACCGGTACGACACCGGCCACCTGGCCACGCTGCCGGCCGCGGCCGCCGGATGCTTCCTGCTGGGCCTCGGGTTCGGCGTGCCCGCGCTGCGACTGCGCGGGCTGTACCTGGCCCTGGTCACCCTCTCGTTCGCGGTGTTCCTGCCGCCCCTGCTCAAGCGGCTCGAACCGGTGACGGGCGGCTCCATGGGGCTGACCGTGAACAAGCTGCAGCCGCCGGCGTGGAGCGGGCTGGCCGAGGACCAGTGGATGTACTTCGTCGTCCTCGCCGTCACAGCGGTGGCCCTGCTGCTCGCCCGCAACCTGCTGCGGTCCCGGGTCGGCCGGGCACTGCTGGCCGTGCGGGACAACGAGAGCGCCGCCGAGGTCATGGGCGTGCGGCTGGCGCTGCACAAGACCCTCGCCTTCGCGTGGAGCGCGATGTTCGCGGGTGTCGCCGGGTGTCTGTACACCTGGGTGATCGGCTTCGTCTCGCCCGACTCCTTCAGCTTCGTTCTGTCCATCACCCTGCTGGCCGGCCTGGTGGTCGGGGGTCTCGGCTCGCTGTACGGACCCCTGCTGGGGGCGGCGTTCGTGATGTACGTGCCGAGCGTGTCCCAGGACGTCAGCGAGGCGGCGCCGGGAGTGGTGTTCGGCCTGCTGATCATCACGGTGATGTTCGTGGCCCCGACGGGACTGGCAGGTCTGCCGGGCCGTGTCCTGGGCGCAGTCGCCCGTCGCCCGCCTCGTACCACCGCTGCCCTCGACCGGAGGCCAGAGGCCGAATCCGCGCCCGATGCGGAGCCGGAGTCCCAGGCCCTGTCCGGACCCTCCGAGACCCACACACCTGCGGACCCCGCAGTTGTCGACGCCGAACCCGTGGGCGCACCGCCCCGCACGGAAAAGGAATGAACCACATGCGCAAGACGACCGCTCTGCGGGCGGCCGCGGCCGCGACCGCCGCACTGCTCACCGCGACCGCCTGCAGCAGCCAGCGAGGTCAGGACGCCCAGGACACCACCGCCGGTGGCGCGTGCAAGGGCCAGCAGACCACCGGCATCACCGACAAGACCATCAAGCTGGGTGGGATCTACCCGCTGTCGGGGCCTGCCTCCGCGTACGGCACGATCAGCAAGGGCGTGGCCGCCTACTTCAGTCACGTCAACGACAAGGGCGGCATAGACGGCCGCAAGGTCGAGTTCGTCGTCCGCGACGACGGCTACCAGCCGCCCAAGGCGGTAGAGGAGGCCCGCAGACTCGTCGAGCAGGAAAAGGTCTTTGCGGTGTTCCAGACCCTGGGCACCCCGTCCACGGCAGCCGTGTGGGACTACCTCAACAAGCAGAAGGTGCCGCAGCCCTTCGTCGCGACGGGCGCCTCCGCCTGGGGCACGGGCGACCAGCACCCCTGGACCATCGGCTGGCAGCCCAACTACGTGGCCGAGGCACGCGTGTACGCCAAGTACCTCAAGGACGCGAGGCCCAAGGCCAAGGTCGCGGTCCTCTACCAGAACGACGACTTCGGCAAGGACCTGCTCGGCGGGTTCAAGAAGGCCGTCGCCGGCAGCGGCGTCAAGGTGGTCGCCGAGGAGAGCTACGAGGTCACGGACCCCTCCGTGTCGGCACAGATGGCGAGCCTCGCACGCTCCAAGGCGGACGTGCTGCTGGATGTCACCACCCCCAAGTTCGGCAGCCAGGCCCTCGCCGCCGACGCCAAGAACACCAAGTGGAACCCACTGCACATCGTGAACAACGTGGCCTCGTCGGCCGCCGTGCTCAAGCCGGTCGGGTTCAAGAACGTCCAAGGCGTGGTCTCGGCCACCTACTTCAAGGACCCCGCCGACCCGCAGTGGGCCGCCGACCCGGAGATGAAGGCGTACAAGGACGCGCTGCACAAGTACGCACCCGACGCCGACCCGGCCAACCAGTTCAACGCTTACGGCTGGGCCGTCGCCTCCAGCCTGCACCAGGCCCTGGACGCGATGAAGTGCCCGACCAGGGAAGGACTGCGGGACGCGGTGCGCAGCCTGAAGGACGTGAAGGTGGGCATGCTGCTGCCCGGGGTCACCATGTCCACCGGCCGTGGTGACGCCTTCCCGCTGGAGGCGATGCAGCTGATGCGGTTCAAGGGAGAGCGGTGGCAGCTGTTCGGCGAGCCGGTCGACACCCGCAAGGAGTTCGGTCCGGCGGCGAAGTGAACCGGCGAGGGGGGGGGGGGGGGGGGGCCGCCCCCCCCGCGGGGGGGGCGCCCCCCGGGGCCGGGGTCCGCGGGGCGGGGGGCGGGGGGGGGCGCGCGTCCGGGGGCGCGGGGGGCGG
>NZ_JBHYXD010000001.1:240448-253234 GCF_042751995.1 Streptomyces sp. NPDC059371
TTTGTTAAAACGCCACTGGGGCGGCCGGGCGGCTCAGTCACCCGGCGCGGGCGGCCGGCGTCGAGCCCCCGCCCCCGGGGCCCCCCCCTCGCCCCGTCACGGGAGCCCGGAGCCGTGCGTGCCTGCGATCCGACGTCCGCCGGGCACGGCGGCGCCGGACCGGGCCGCCGGCCGTGGAGGAGGCTCGCTGTCCAGCGGACGCGCAGGAGCCACACCAGGCTGGGTGTCCGCGGGCCGCTGACAGCGGACCGGCGGACCTGGCGTGATCACCCGCGCCGGCCGCGGTCGGCGCGCGCGCGGCCCCACCGGGTTCACTAGGCTTAGGTGTATCAGCGGGTCCGCCGGCGGTGGAGATGCGGATGACGGAGCTCAGCGCAAGCCACGACGATCCGTTCGCCCCGCACCTCGCCGCCCTGGCGGTGCTCGACGACCGGGGAGTCGTGGTCGGATGGAACCGGCGGGCCCAGGAACTGCTCGGCCATCCGGACGCGGCCGTGATCGGGCGTCCGGCATTCGAGGTTCTTGTCGATCCTCGTGATCTGCCGACTGTCACGGAGGCCGCGGCAAACTGCAGGAGAGCCGGCGGCTGGTTCGGCGTGCTCAAGGTGCGGCACCGCGACGGGACACTAGTCGAGATGGGGCTCAGGGCTCATGCGCTCTCACGCCATGACCGGGTCCGTGAGTGGATTCTTGCCGGGGCACTCGCGGCTGACCTCCTGGAGTGGCAAAGAGACCGCGCGGTTCTCGACGGGTTGTACCGCCAAAGCCCGGTCGGCCTGGTCGTCCACGGGCCCGACCTGACTCTTCTCCGGGTCAACCGGGCCATCGAACGCGTCACCGGCGTTCCGGCAGCGGACTTCCGGGGGCTGCCCACGGGCTGTTTCCTCGTAGCCGATGACGCACGCAAGGCCGTGGACCGTGTGCGCCAGGTGATGGAGACCGGAAGACCGTTGGTCTACTCGGAGCAGTTCGTTCGCCTGGAGCGGGACCCGGCACAGGAGCGGGTCGCGATGGTCTCGTCCTTCCGGATGGAGGACCCCTCCGGCCGCATTCTGGGTGTGGCCGAGATGATCGAGGACATCACCGAACGCCATCGGGCCCAGCGTCGGCTCGCGCTCCTCGACCAGGCCGGCAGCCGTATCGGAACCACCCTCGACGTGGCAGAGACCGCTCGTGAACTCGCCGAGGTGATGGTGCCTCACCTCGCCGACCATGCGTCAGTGGACCTGCTTCAGCCGGTGACGCGCGGTGAGGAACTGGCCCAGGCCATGGCAGGGCCTGTGGTACGAGTGGGTGCCTCCAGCGTCGGCGCCCAGCAACCCGGCCCGTCCCACCCCGAGGGTGAGCCGGTGGAGTTCGGGCCCGACACACCCCAGGCCAGATGCCTGGCCGGAGGGCGGCCCGTCCTGGAACCGGTTCTTTCGCCCGACTGGTTCTCAATGAAAGGCCACCAGGGGGTCCACGCTCCGGACCTGGGCGTCCACTCGCTGATCGTGGTACCTCTTGCCGCGCGTGGCCTGGTGCTGGGTGCGATGACCCTGTGGCGTTCGCTCCGCCCCGATCCCTTCGAGGCGGACGATCTCACCCTCGCCCAGGAACTCGCCTCGCGCGCCGCCGTTGCCGTCGACAACGCCCGGCGCTTCACCCAGCAGCAGCAGACCGCGTTCACCTTGCAGAGCAGCCTTCTGCCCCGGGCGGTTCCGGACCAGTCGGCCGTCGAGGTGGCCCTGCGGTACCTGCCGGCCAGCGCGGCCCCGGGCCTGGGCGGCGACTGGTTCGACGTCATTCCGCTGTCCGGGGCCCGGGTCGCCCTCGTCGTCGGCGACGTGGTGGGACGCGGCATCCATGCTGCCGCCACCATGGGCCGGCTGCGTACCGCCGTACATACGCTCGCCAGCCTCGACCTGGAACCGGACGAGGTCCTTTCCCGCCTGGACGACCTGGTCACCCTGCTGGCGGCCGAACAGGAGGGGGCCGGCGAACGGCCCGTGGGCGAGCAGGTAGTCGGCGCCACCTGCCTTTACGCCGTATACGACCCGGTATCCCGGCGCTGCTCCGTGGCCCGTGCCGGCCACCCGCCGCCGGTGGTGACGGCTCCGGACGGACAGGCGGCACCGCTCGACCTGCCCGCCGGCCCGCCGCTCGGCCTGGGTGGGCTGCCGTTCGAGGCCCGGGAGATCGAGCTGGCCGAGGGAAGCCTGCTGTGCCTGTACACCAACGGAGTCATCGGCGAACGCCACATCGATGCCGACGTCGGCCTGACCAAACTGTGTGCGGCGCTCTCCCGCCCTGCGGACGCACTGGAACGGACATGCCAAGCGGTGGTCGACTCGCTCGTGCCATCGCGCCCCATCGACGACGTCGCTCTGCTGATCGCCCGCACCCACGTCCTGCCACCGGACGATGTCGCTCCGTGGAGTCTGCCGCTGGAGCCTGCCAGCGCCGCCCGGGCCCGGGCGTTGACCTCGGCCAAGCTGACGGAATGGGGGCTGGAGCACTTGGCGTTCACCACCGAGTTGATCGCCAGCGAACTGATCACCAATGTCTACCGTTACGCCAGCGGCCCTGCGACCCTGCGGCTGATCCGTGAACGGTCTCTGGTGTGCGAGGTCAGCGACACCAGCCACACCTCACCACACCTGCGCCGCGCCCGTACCACCGACGAGGGCGGGCGCGGTCTGTTCCTGGTGGCCCAGATGACCGAACGCTGGGGCACCCGCTACACCCGCGAAGGCAAAACGGTGTGGACCGAGCAACCGCTGGCCGGCATGCTCACCTGACCGTCGCAGGCCATTTCGGTCGCCGCCTCACACAGCGGCGTGCGTGTCGGCATCTGGCTGCCCTGGGGCCCCGTGCGGGGGCTTGGGCCCCAGGGCGGACTGCGGCGGCGGGGGCGGGGCAGCCTGCTCGGTCCGCCCCCGCCACCTCGGTCATTCGGCTGCGGCGAGCAGACGCTCCTCGCTCTCCTCGTACAGCAGCCGGCTCTCGCGGCTGTCGGCGGCGCGGCGCCGGTGGTCCAGACGGCTGCCCAGCCAGCCCGCCAGGTAACCGAACGGGATGGAGACCAGTCCGGTGGACTGCATGGGGAACCAATGGAAGTCGGCGTTCGGGAAGACGGCCGACGGCGTGCCCGAGACGGCCTTGGAGAAGACCATCAGCACCAGTGCGCAGGCCGTGCCGCCATAGAGGGTGGCGAGCAGGCCGGTGCGCGTGAATCCTCTCCAGAACAGGGAGTAGGTCAGCGCGGGAGCCACTGCGGATGCCCCGATGCAGACGGCCAGAGTGGTCAGCACGCCCACGTCCCATTTCTGGACCAGGGTGGCGAGCCCGATGGCCACGGTTCCCACGGCCACGCTCGTCCACGCCGCCAGCGTCATCTCCGTACGCGGCTCCGCCTGTCCCCGTCGCGCCGCATGGGCGAACAGGTCGTGGGCGAGCGTCGAGGCCGCGGCCAGCGTCATCCCCGCGACCGAGGACAGCAGAGTGATGAACACCATTCCCGCCACGGCCGAGTAGAGAATCGTCGCACCCGCGGAGGCGGGAGCCCCGCCGAGCACCTGCGACAACATGAGCACCGCCGTCCTGCCGTGCGGGTCCACCGCAGTGATGGACCGCGATCCCACCAGGGCTGCCGCGCCCGTACCCAAGATGATCACGAGCAGGCAGAAGGTGGTGACCGTGCCGACGGCCCACGACATGGAGCGACGCACGGCCGGTACGTCCTGCGCGGAGTACAGACGCATGGTGATGTGGGGCAGGCAGGCCACGCCGAGGACCACGGTGATCTGGAGACCGACGAAGTCCAGCCGGTCGCCGGCCGAGGTGCCCAGCTGAAGGCCCTGCTGAAGGAAGGCGGGGCCCGTGCCGCTGCCGTGCTGGGCGGCCCTGAGCAGGTCTCCGGGGTTCCAGCCGAAGCGGTGCAGGACCAGGGCGGCGACGACGACGCTGGTGCCGAGCAGGATGACGATCTTGATCATCTGAAGGAGCGCGGTACCCCGCATACCGCCGAGCGCCGCGTAAATGATCATCAGGCTGCCGACGATGACGATGCATGCCGTCCTGGCGCCCGCCCCGTGCGGGATGTTCAGGATGAAGGTGAGCAGCGACCCGGCCCCGGAGAGCTGGACGACCAGGAAGGGCAGGGTCGCCGAAAGCGTCACGACGCAGGAAGCGATGCGCACGGCCCGCCCGGGCATGGTGCGGGCCAGGACGTCGCCCATGGTGAACCTGCCGGCGTTGCGCAGAGGTTCGGCCAGCAGGAACATCAGCAGCACCAGGGACAAGGCGGTGCTGACTGTGAGGACATAGCCGTCGTATCCGGCGAGCGCGATGATGCCGCTGGTACTCAGCACCGTGGCCGCGGAGATGTAGTCGCCAGCGATGGCCAGGCCGTTCTTGAACGGGGTGAGCGAAAGGTAGCCGGTGTAGAAGTTCGTCAGGTCGTCGCGGTCCGGTCCCGTCATCACGCACATCAGCAGCGTGACGGTGACCAGGGCGGTGAAGAGGACGAGGACGGTGGCCTGCGACCCGGCGTCGAAGTCGGTCATCTCGCCACCCCCGTGGGCCGGCCGGCCGCCCGCTCCCTGACGACGCGGGCCAACGGGTCCACCGAGCGTTGTGCGCTGCGCTCGTACGAGAAGACCGCCGCGAAGGTGACCACGAGCTGAAGGATCCCCAGGGCCATTCCCAGGCTCAGCTCCCCGGTGATCCTGGTCCCCATCAGTTCCGGCGCGTAGCAGGACAGCACCACGTACACCACGAAGGAGCCGAGTGCGGTGATCGTGGAGACCCGGCGGAGTACGCGGTAGGCCGAGCGAAGGGCGGCGAGGTCGGCGCTGTGCCGATGCGTTTCGTGCGCGTACGTTTCCTGCCGGGCAGCTTGCCCGTACCAGTCGTACGGGGCGTCGTCGTATCCGGAGGGGGAGGGGTCCTGCCCCGGATCGCGCCCGTACGACTCGTACCGAGGGGCACGGCCGTACGGCTCGGTCCGCGGCTGCGGCCATTCCTGCTGCGGGTACCGCTGGTCATGGGGATATGTCATCGCGTGGCCTTCCGGCTCGGCTCGGCTCGGTTCCGTGGAGGGCTGGGGGAGAGGAGTGGCGGCGCACGCTACCGACTGGTTGGTATGGCGGACAGTCTGTGGGGCGTCACGTTTTGGGCTCGACGTGACATCCGGCAGGCGCTGCCGGTCGACGGCCCGTGAACCATAGGCGCCCGCCGGGCGGGCGGCCTGTGGCGCATGTCACGACCTCTGGCGTACCTACTGGTCGGTATGGTCAGGGGGAGCCGCAACGACAGGAGGCGCGATGTCCGCGACCAACCGCCAGATCCGTCTGTCAGCCCGCCCCGTGGGCGAGGTGCAACCCTATGACTGGGGGCACTACGCGGGGCCCGTCGAGGAACCGGGCCCGGGCCGGTTCGCGGGTCGCACGCGCGTCATCTCCCTGGACCCGGCGATGCGGGGCTGGCTGGACGACCGTCCCTCCTACCTGCCGCCGGTGGCGATCGGTGAGGTGATGCGCGCCGGATCGGTCATCGAGGTCACCTCCTCCAACCACCCCGACTTCCAGCCGGGTGATCACGTGGTCGGAATGTTCGGCGTCCAGGAGTACGTGGTCTCCGACGGCAAGGGCGCCATGAAGATCGACACCTCCCTCGCCCCGCCCTCGACGTATCTGGGCGCACTGGGTATGCCCGGTATGACCGCCTATTTCGGCCTGCTGGACGTCGGGGCGTTGAAGGACGGCGAGACCGTCGTGGTGTCGGGGGCGGCCGGCGCGGTCGGCACCATCGCGGGTCAGATCGCGAAGGCCAAGGGCTGCCGGGTGGTGGGCATCGCCGGTGGGCCGGAGAAGTGCGCGTTGTCACCGACGAACTGGGATTCGACGCGGCGATCGACTACCGCACCGATGACGTCGGGAAGGCGCTGCGCCGGCACGCCCCCGACGGCATCGACGTCTACTTCGACAACGTGGGCGGCGACATCCTCGACGCTGCCCTGACCCGGCTGGCGATGCACGCGCGCGTCGTGGTCTGCGGTGCGATCAGTCAGTACAACAACGCCACCCCGGTCAAGGGCCCCTCGAACTACCTGACACTGCTGGTGCGCCGCGCCCGGATGGAGGGATTCGTCGTCTTCGACTATGCCAAGCGCTACCCGCAGGCCGCGCAGGACATCTCCGCCTGGATCGCCGACGGCCGCATCAAAGTCAGGGAACACGTCGTGAGGGGCGGCGTGGACGACTTCCCCGAGACACTGCAGATGCTCTTCCGTGGCGAGAACGTCGGCAAGCTCGTCCTGGAGCTGGCATGACGGCCGCCGGGAGCGGGGCCGCGCTTTGAGGGTCGGCGAGGCCACTGCGACGGCTTCGCAGCAGTTGACTCTCTGCAGGATCAGCGGATCGGGCCGCTCGCCCTGGTCGGCCTCGGCCTGGCGGACCCATTGCCCAGGGCCTTCTTGTGGATGCCCAGGTCCTGGACGGCGTGCGAGACGGGGCGGTCTGAGGTCCTCACCTCGCGAACGGCTCGCTCACGCAACTCGTCGGGGTACTTCCAAAGCCGCGTGGTCAAGGCGAGTTGATGCGGGCCGCGCCGAGGACCTGGGCCTGGTCCGCCGGTGACCCGTACCGGGAGATCGGGCAACTTGACGCGGCGCGGGGCGATTCGCGGCCGACGCGACGGCAGCAGGCTCTCCGGAACGGCCTGTCCAATCCGGCCTGGTTCTCCGTCAGGCAGCACGCCACGGCGATGTGCGCGTCGATGATCCGTAGCCGGACCCCCCGTTGATCCGTGTCGGATACGTCCGTTGGGTGCGGCGGCGCCCAGCGGGCCGGGGTGCGGGCCCCTTTGAGCCGGACCAGCGGCTGGGCGGGCGACCGACCCCGATCGGTGGGCCATCTCGACCATGTCCGAGGGCCTTTGCCTCCCCGTGGCCGCAAGGCCGGTCGACAGTGGGTGGGGTCCGTGGGCTCATGACCCACGCAGCCAGTCGTCGGCCATTCCGTGCTCGGTCGGTCCGGTGGCCTGTGTGTGCCTGTCGTCGAAAGCGGTAGGTGAGGTCGTTCACGACGTCGACGACACCGTCCAGCGGGCGCGTCGGACCCACGCGACGGCGGCGCTGCGCCGCTTTCCAGCTGCCCAGTCGAGCGTGACCGCACCGTCGTGGACGGCGACTTCGGAGATCTGGGGGCTGACCCGGAGCGCGTCGGCGAACACCTCACATTGCACGCCCGCCAGATCTCCTCGGCGGAGCGCAGGAAGACCTGGAGCAGGTCGCGGCGGGTGACGATGTCAACGAGTCGGCCTTTTTCGTCGACGACCGGGAGTCGTTCGATGCCCTGTCGCGTCATCAGCCGGGGGTCTTCGGCAGGGCCCGCCTCCGCGGGACCGTCACGGCGGGCGCCGACCCCGGCTCGCCGGCGGTGCGCGTCCGGACCGGGCACCCCCCCGGCTGATGGTGAGTCAGTCAAGACCTGTGGAACCGCTCTGAGGGCGCCCTTCTGTTTCAGCGGTGTGTGCCGTATCACGCCTCCCAAAGTCCGCCCAAGTTGTCTTGGTCACAGCGGAAATGTCCCTTTGGTGGCCATGCTCGACCTGGACAGCGACTCCCGACGTGGAGCCCATCGTCATGGGCACGAAGTTCTAGACCGGCCCATGACGCAGCCCTCGTGACGTTCCTCCTTGTTCCCCTGGAAAGGTGCCCATCATGGCCGCTTACCTCTGTCCTCCTGCCGTGATACACGGCGAGCACGCCGTGGAGACCAGCCGGATCGTGGCGGAGGTGCGCGACCGGCACCCGCATGCGGCGTGGGCGCCGCGGATCGACGGCATCGCGGCCAGCACGGGCATCGAGACCCGCGGGTGGATGCTGCCGCTGGAGACCGCCGTCGCGCCCGGCGACGGCAGCGGCCTGCAGACTGTCGGCATCGGGACCGCTCAAGAGGCGCTGGCACGCGACGGGTTCACCCAGCAGGACGTGGACCGCGTTATCGCAGCCCTCGATGCGATACCCGCGCCGCAGACCGTCCAGGAGCGCACCGCGCCGGCCTGGGAGGCCGTGCAGTCCTACGGGGAGCGTGCGGCGCGCGGGGCCCTGCAGATCGCCGGGCTGGACGCCTCGGACATCGACTGCCTGATCACCAGTCACTCCACCACCCCGGCGCTGCCCGGTCTGGACATCGCCCTGGCCAACAAGCTTGCGCTTCGCGACGACGTGATGCTGCTGCCGGCCACGCAGTGGGCCTGTGTCGCGGGGACCCGCTCCCTGGCCCTGGCGGCTGATCTCGTGGCCGCGGACCCCGATCGGGTGGTCCTGGTCGTGATCGCGGAGGCGCTGAGCACGACCTACCAGCCCGCGGACGACACTCTCGAGTCGCTGATCGTCCGATTGCTGTTCGCGGACACCGCGGTCGCCGCGGTGGTCACGGGTCGCCGGAGGCGCGAGTCGGTGCTGCGGCTGGACGCGGCCTGGCACCACACCGTGCCCGACACCCAGGACCTGCACTGCCTGGAAACGCGGGCGGACGGTACCCACTTCGTGATGGACCGGCGCGGGCCGCGCGCCGTACAGGAGACGGTCACCGCGATGTGGGAGTGGCTGCGTGTCCGTTACCAGGACGACCCCGACTCCTGGCACCCCGACGTGCTGCTCGCGCACCCCGGCGGGACCCGCGTTCTGGAGTACATGGAGCAGACGATGCCCGACGCGTGGCCGTCCGGGCTGCTGGACTACAGCCGGGACAGCTACACCAGCGGCAACCGCGGAGGCGCCGCCGTGTTCGACATCCTGAGGCGGGCGCACGACGCCGGACAGAAGTCGGGCAGTCGCGCCGTCCTGTATGCGGCGGCACCGGGCCTCACCGCCACTGCTCTGGAAGGGGAGTGGCTGTAGTACGAGCCCGCGCCACCCGTAGCGGCGAACGGGCCGCCCGCATCACCGGTCACGCCACCGGTCACGCCACCGGTCACGCCACCGGTCACGCCACCGGTACCGCTGAGGGCGCCGTCGGTGGCGCCGGCTGACGCGCACGCCGCCCCTGCCCTCGCCGCGCTCGCGGACACCCGGCCGCGGCCCGCCCCGCAGCCGCGTCATCGTGCGACTTCCGCCCAGACCACCTTGCCGGTGTCCGTCCACCGCACCCCCCACCGGGTGGTGAGCCGGTGCACGATGTGCAGGCCTCGCCCGCCGTCGTCGAGGAGGCCGCCCCGGCTCAGACGCGGCCTGCCGTTGCCGGTGTCGCCCACCTCGCACAGCAGGCCGCGACCACCGGCCCTGATCAGTCGTATCGTGATGGGACCGGCGGCAAAGCGCACCGCGTTCGTGACCAGCTCGCTGACCAGCAGCGCCACGTCGTCCTGGGTGTCGCTCCTGGTGCGCCATTGCCGCAGCAGTGCGGAGACGTGCGCGCGGGCACGGGCGGGCGCGTCGTCGCGAGCGCGTAGCCGCCAGGTCGCGGTGTCCCCCTTGTGACAGCCGATCATGCGCGCGAGCAGCAGGGTCACGTCGTGGGGGGGGGGGGGGGGCGGGGGGGGGGCCCCCGGGGGGGGGGGGCCCCGTGTTCTACACCCCCTCCGCGGCGCCCCCCCGCTGGCGCCGTGGCGCGCGGGGCGCCGGCGCCCCCCCCCCCCGAGACGACGTGCCGTGCGGCCCGCTGCAGGGCATCCCAGGGGTGCACCGAGGACACGGCATCGGCCAGCCTGCTGATGCCTTCGTCGATCGACAGGGCCGGATCCTCCACCAGGCCGTCGGTGTAGAGGGCGAGCAGGGAGCCCGGGGGCGCGCTGAACGTGTGCACGTAGAACGGCTCCCGCAGCGCGAACTCGGCGCCCAGGCCGGGGTGAGGGCGGACCGCGAGCGGGCCTGCGTGCCCGTCCGGAAGCACCAGGACCGGAGGGAGGTGGCCCGCGCTGGAGAGCATCACGTGGTGACTGACCGGGTCGTAGAGGGCGATGCAGCAGGTGGAGCCGAGTGCGCTGTAGCCGGCCGCCAGCCCGGACTCCGCGTCGTCCAGCAGCGTCACGGTCTCGTCCAGGTGCTGCAGCACCTCGTCGGGTGCCAGCCCTGCGGACAGCAGCGCGCGGGCCTCCATGCTCAGCTGGCCCATGGTTGCCGCGGCTCCCAGGCCGTGCCCGACGACGTCACCGACTACCAGCGCGGTACGGCCGTCCGGCAACGGAAAGCTGTTCACCCAGTCGCCGCCGACGCCCGCGCTGTCGGGAGTGGCGGGCTGGTAGACGCTGGCGATCTCAATGGTGTGGCCGCCGGTCCGGGGCAGCAGCCGACGCTGCAACGCCAGCACCTGCGTGTGCTCGCGCTGGTGCTGGCGGGCCAGGTCGACGTGATGCGCGGTCCTGGCCACCAGTTCCTGCAGGTCGAACAACTCGCTGTCGCGGAAGGGGCGGTCCGCCCGCCGCCAGACCTCCGCAACGCCCAGCACGACGGGTGGCGCGCCGTCCAGGACCAACGGTACGCACGCCACACTCGCCGACCGGTCACCGGGCACCAGGGCGCGGATCACCCGCTGACTGCCGAGCAGCCGCTCGACCGCCTCCCGGTCGGGTATGACGATGGGCTGCGGGGCATCGTCACGCCGTACCGCCTGTGCCAGCAGGCGACTCGCGTCGCTCGGAAGATCGCCGCCCGGAGTCACGTAACCCTCGGGCCACGCCCGGTCCGGCACCAGCGCTGCCCGCCGTAGCCGGATGCGCCCCTGCGCCTGCTCGGTGACTCCCTCGCCCGTCCACACGGCGAAGTCGAGGTCGACGGCGGCCACGTCTCCCCAAGCCAGCAGGGACTCCGCCAGCGACTGCGCGGTCTCACCGATGTCCAGTGAGGTGCCGATCGCGGTCTCGGCGGCGTACAGGTGCAGCCTCCTGGCCATGGCGATCACGGAGACGGTCAAGCCCTCCTGTGGCGCCGCGGCGGGCAGGATGCTCAGCGAGACCACCAGCTCCGACCCGTCGCCGCGCCGCAGGCGCTGGATCCGGGCGACGTGCGCCTCACCGATCTCCAGGACCTGCCGCAACCGCCGTGTGACCGTCGGTACGTCCCCGGCGGGCAGGAGATCGGCGAAAGGACTCCCGGCCACGGCGTCCAGACCCGCGAATACGGGGGCGTCCAGATTGCAGCGGGTGATTCTCAGATCCCTGTCCAGGTTGACCACGCCGAGAATCTGATCCTGACGGTCGGCTGCCGGGTCGTCGGGTACGCGTTGGCGGGTGGTGCGGTCGCCCCGCGAGTTCGCGGGACCGGTTGCCGCTGCCGCTCCGGCGCGCGGGATGTAGCGCCCCAGGGCACTGCTGACCAGGTCAAACGGCGAAGACGGCGAGGAGGAGGGTGTGGAGTCCATGCGGCTCTCTCAGCAATCCCCGGCGCAGCGCCGGGGCTGTACTCGGACCCGTGCGTCGGGGCACCGAGATCCCTGACCGCACACCTCATTGAATAACACCGGGGGTCGCTTCGCCCACACCAGCCGATCGCGCGGTGAACGCTGACCATGTGGGAGTGCCGCGACCGGTGGGACGGTGCTCACCTTGCGGGGCAACGCCCGCCAGGATGCGACGACCGCCGCAGTACCACCGGGCGCCGGCGCCGACGGTGATGGCCAGTCCGAGTTCGTTGCACGGGCGCGCCCAGGAGCAGCATGATCAGGTCGCCCGCGACCGCGTCGTCGCGCAGTCGGTCGGCCTCGTTTGTCGTTGCAGGAAAAGGCTGCGCTGAGTGATTCTCGGCTGCCTGTAAATGCACCATGAAAGAGCTGGGGCGTCATCGGCAGAGGAGAATTGGGGGAGGCTGTATGAACCGCAATTCTCCCACGACTGTCCCTAGGGTTCTCCTTAGAGATCCCCGGCTGTCAATGCTCGTGCACGTCGACCATTGGGGATTTCCCTAAAACTGATCCGCTGCAGGGGCGGAGCGCGTCTGCGGGGCCGAAACTAGGGTCACACCGCAACTTGTTGCCGCCGGTCGATCCGATCGCCTCTGCCGTGGCCGGCACGGTGCGGTGCCTTTTCATTCTCTGTGTGGGTGGGTGGAGTGCAATATGGTCGAGTCCGAGCTCAGCGGAATGGTGAATCGGTCCGGTTCGGCTTCGGAGTATTCGGCCGACGGTATTGCTGTGATCGGCCTGGCGTGCCGACTGCCGGGGGCCACCGACCCAGCCGCCTTTTGGCGGCTGCTCAGCGAGGGCGCGGACGCGATCACCGACGTCCCCCCGGACCGGTGGGGCGGGGCCGCGGTGGGTGACGCCGACCCGTCCGCACCCGGCAGGACTGACATCCGACGGGGCGGATTCCTCGACCGCATCGGCCACTTCGACGCCGGGTTCTTTGGAGTCTCCCCCAAGGAGGCCGCCGCCATGGACCCGCAGCAGCGGCTTGTGCTGGAGCTGGCCTGGGAAGCGCTGGAGGACGCGCACGTGCGTGCCGGGACGCTGCGCTCCACTCGGACCGGGGTATTCGTCGGCGCCATCTGGGACGACTACGCGACCTTGCACCACCGCTCCGGGCTCACCGCCATCTCCCCGCACACCGTCACCGGCCTGCACCGCAGCATCATCGCCAACCGGGTCTCGTACTTCCTCGGGCTCAACGGCCCCAGCCTGACCGTGGACTCCGGCCAGTCCTCCTCTCTGGTGTCGGTCCACCTCGCCTGCGAGAGCCTCCGCGAGGGCGAATCGACGATCCCCCCCCCCGGCGGCGGGAACCACAAACCCGCTCATATAAAAAAAAACCAACCCACCAAAACCCACATTATATCCTAAAAACAAAAAAAAAAAAAAAAAAAAA
>NZ_JBHYXD010000001.1:253244-291705 GCF_042751995.1 Streptomyces sp. NPDC059371
AGCTCCGCGCGGCCCGAGTTGATCCCCCCCCGGCGCCCCCCCCCCCCCCTCGCGCGCCCCCCGGGGGTCGCTCACCCCCCTCCCCCCCCCGCGCGCGGCGTGAACCTCAACATCGTCCCCGAGAGCACCATGGGCGCTGCCAAGTTCGGCGGCCTGTCCCCCGACGGCCGCTGCTTCACCTTCGACGCCCGCGCGAACGGCTACGTCCGCGGAGAGGGCGGCGGCATCGTCGTGCTCAAACCTCTTGCCCGGGCCGTCGCGGACGGCGACCCCGTCTACTGCGTGATCCGCGGTAGTGCGGTCAACAACGACGGTGGCGGCGACGGGCTGACCGTGCCGCTGCAGGCGGGGCAGGAACAGGTGCTGCGTCTCGCCTACGAGCGGGCCGGGGTCGACCCCGCCCACGTCGGCTACGTGGAGTTGCACGGCACCGGCACCAAGGTCGGCGACCCCGTCGAGGCAGCCGCGCTCGGCGCGGTGCTCGGTGCGGGACGCGAGCCCGGCCGCCCTCTGCGGGTCGGCTCGGCCAAGACCAACGTCGGCCACCTGGAGGGTGCCGCCGGCATCACCGGCCTGCTGAAGGCCGCCCTGTCGCTCAGCCACCGCGAACTGCCCGCCAGCCTCAACTTCGAGACGCCGAACCCGGCGATCCCCCTGAACCGGTTGAACCTGCGGGTGCAGACCGAGCACACATCGTGGGAGGGCCAGGAGGACCGCCCGCTGCTCGCCGGCGTCAGCTCGTTCGGCATGGGCGGCACCAACTGCCACATCGTGCTGGCGGACCACCGGGCGACCGCGGCGACCGTGGCTGCGGAGGCGGGTACGAGCGCGGCGCCGACCCCCTGGCCGCTGTCCGCCAAGACCGCGTCCGGACTGCGCGCCCAGGCCGCCGCCCTGCTCGCACACGCCGAGGCCCACCCCGGTCTCGACCTGCCCGACGCCGGCTGGTCGCTGGCCAACGGCCGCACCGCTTTCGAACACCGGGCCGTCGTCGTGGGCGAGGACCGCGACGACGTCCTGCGCGCCCTGCGCGAGCTGTCCACTGGCGGCATCGACGCCGCACTGACCACGGGCCACACCGGCCCGCGCGGCGTGCTCGCCTTCCTCTTCTCGGGCCAGGGCAGCCAGCGAGCCGGCATGGGCCGCGAACTGGCCGAGGCCTTCCCGGCGTTCGCCACCGCGCTGGACGAGGTGTGCGCACACCTCGACCCCTTGCTGCCGCGGCTGCTGCGCGAGGTCATGTTCGCCCCCGAAGGTACCGAGGAAGCCGCCGAACTCGACCGGACCCTCTACACGCAGACCTCGCTGTTCGCCATCGAGGTCGCCCTGTTCCGGCTGCTGGAGAGCTGGGGCATCACCCCCGGTGTGCTGATGGGCCACTCCATCGGCGAAATCGCCGCCGCGCACGTGGCCGGCGTCCTCTCGCTCGCCGACGCTTGCGCCCTCGTGGCCGCGCGCGGCCGCCTGATGCAGGCGCTGCCCGCCGGCGGCGCCATGGTCGCCGTGCAGGCAGCGGAGGACGAGGTCCGCGCCCGCATCGGCGGCCGCACGGACCGCGTGAGCATCGCCGCCCTGAACGGCCCGGACTCCGTCGTCGTCTCCGGCGACGAGGAGCTCGCCACCGAGATCGCCGACGCCTTCGCCGCCCTGGGTCGCAAGACCAGTCGGCTGCGGGTCAGCCACGCTTTCCACTCCCCGCACATGGAGCCCATGCTGGCGGAGTTCCGCGAAGTGGCCGAGGGCCTGACCTTCCACGCCCCGCGTATCCCGATCGTGTCCAACGTGACGGGCCGGCTGTCCGAGGAGCCCTCGGGGTACGAAGGGTGCACAGCCGCGTACTGGGTCCGCCACGTGCGCGACGCGGTCCGCTTCGCCGACGGCGTCGCCCGCCTCGACGAGCAGGGCGTCCGCACGTACCTGGAGCTCGGCCCCGGCGGCGTGCTCACCTCCATGGCCCGTGCCGGCGCTGACAGTGAGTCCCTGCTCGTCCCCGCCCTGCGCGCCCGTCGCCCCGAGGCGCAGGCACTGCTGGCCGCGGTCGCCTCGCTGCACGTCCACGGCGTGGAGCCGGACTGGGACGCCCTGTTCGGCGGCGGGCGAGGCGCACGCAGCAAGGTCGCGCTCCCCACGTACGCGTTTGAACGGCAGCGGTACTGGCTGGACGGCGACAACACGTCGTACGTCGCCACCACCGGCTGGGCTCCCGCGGCTCCGCCGCCGGACGGCATCGCCCAACCAGACAGCGCGCCCCTCGGAGCCCTGGGCCGGCGGCTGACCGGGCTGCCCCAGTCCGAACGCGAGGAGGCCGTGCTCGACCTGGTTCGCGCCCACATCGCCGCCGTCCTGGGCCACGCCGAAGCCCGCCAGGTCAAGACCGAGTGGACGTTCAAGGACCTCGGCTTCGACTCGCTCAGCTCGGTGGAACTGCGCAACCGGCTAGGCGAGGCCACCGGCCTGCGCCTGCCCAGCGGGCTGTTGTTCGACCACCCGACCCCTGTCGCGCTCGCCCGCCACCTCGCCGCCCAGTCCCTGGGCGGCGAGGACACGTCGGCCTCCGCGTCCGCGACGTCGTCCGACCCCGACGAGCCCATCGCCATCGTGGCCATGAGCTGCCGTCTGCCCGGCGGGGTGAGCTCCCCCGAGGACCTGTGGCGGCTGGTCGCCTCAGGCGGCGACGCCATCTCCGGATTCCCGGCGGACCGCGGCTGGGACGTCGAAGCGCTCTACGACCCGGAGCCCGGCACACTCGGCAAGTCCTCGACGCGGCACGGGGGCTTCCTGCGCGAGGCGGCCGAGTTCGACGCCGGCTTCTTCGGCATCAGCCCCCGCGAGGCCGCCGCGATCGACCCGCAGCAGCGGCTGGTCCTGGAGACCGCGTGGGAGGCCTTCGAGCGGGCCGGCATCGACCCGGCCACGCTACGCGGGAGCCAGGCGGGCGTGTTCATCGGCGCGACGGCACAGGACTACGGCCCCCGGCTGCACGAGCCGGTCGACGGCATCGAGGGCTACTTGCTGACCGGCACGACGACCAGCGTCGCCTCGGGCCGCGTGGCCTACTCGTTCGGCCTCGAAGGCCCGGCGGTCACCGTGGACACGGCCTGCTCGTCCTCGCTGGTGGCGCTGCACCTGGCCGTCCAGTCGCTGCGGAGCGGCGAGTGCACGATGGCCCTGGCCGGCGGCGTCACCGTGATGTCCACGCCCGGCATGTTCGTGGAGTTCAGCCGCCAGCGCGGCCTGTCGGCGGACGGCCGCTGCAAGGCGTTCGGCGCCGGGGCCGACGGTACGGGCTGGGCCGAGGGCGCGGGCATGCTCCTGGTGGAGCGGCTCAGCGACGCCCGGCGCAACGGTCACCCGGTGCTGGCGGTCGTGCGGGGCAGCGCGGTCAACCAGGACGGCGCGTCGAACGGACTCACGGCGCCCAACGGCCCCTCCCAGCAGCGCGTCATCCGCCAGGCCCTGGCGGCCGCCGGACTCGCGCCCGCGGACGTCGACGCCGTGGAGGCGCACGGTACGGGCACGCGGCTCGGCGACCCGATCGAGGCGGAAGCCCTCATCGCCGCCTACGGCCAGGGACGGGACGGCGGCCGGCCGTTGTGGCTGGGCTCGCTGAAGTCGAACATCGGCCACGCCCAGGCCGCGGCGGGCGTGGCCGGTGTGATCAAGATGGTCATGGCGATGCGGCACGGAGTGCTGCCGCAGACCCTGCACGTCGATGAGCCGACGCCACACGTGGACTGGTCGGCCGGTGATGTCCGGCTGCTGACCGAGGCCGTGGAGTGGCCTGCGACCGACGCGCCGCGGCGTGCCGCTGTGTCGTCCTTCGGCATCAGCGGCACCAACGCGCACGTCATCGTCGAGCAGGCCGCGACGAGCGACGAGCCCGCCCGCGAGACGGCCGTTACGGGACCGGTGCCGTGGGTGCTGTCGGCGAAGAGCGATGCGGCGCTGCGGGCACAGGCGGGCCGGCTGCTGTCCTTCCTGGACGCTGCGGGCGTCGGGGGGGCTGAGGTTCGGCCGGAGGACGTGGCGTTCTCGCTGGCGACGTCGCGGGCGGTGCTGGAGCGCCGTGCGGCGGTCGTGGGGGAGGAGCTCGGAGAGTTCCGGCAGGGGCTGGAGGCGCTTGCTTCCGGCGCTGCTCCGGTGGGCGGTGCGGTCGGCGGCAAGGTCGGGTTCTTGTTCTCGGGTCAGGGTTCGCAGCGGGTCGGCATGGGCCGCGAACTCTACGACGCCTTCCCGGTGTTCGCCGCGGCGTACGACGAGATCCGCGCCCACCTGGACGTCACGCTCGACGTCGACGCGGAGGAGTTGAACCAGACGGGTTGCACGCAGCCGGCGTTGTTCGCGGTGGAGGTGGCGCTGTTCCGGTTGCTGGAGTCGTGGGGTGTGCGGCCGGATTATGTGGCCGGTCACTCCGTTGGGGAGATCGCGGCTGCTCATGTGGCCGGGGCACTGTCGCTCGAGGATGCGGCGAAGCTGGTGTCGGCGCGTGCCGCGTTGATGCAGGCGCTGCCCGCGGGTGGTGCGATGGTGGCGGTGCA
The DNA here is from genome assembly GCF_042751995.1 of Streptomyces sp. NPDC059371. Classification (NCBI taxonomy): domain Bacteria; kingdom Bacillati; phylum Actinomycetota; class Actinomycetes; order Kitasatosporales; family Streptomycetaceae; genus Streptomyces; species Streptomyces sp. NPDC059371. The sequence goes on from NZ_JBHYXD010000001.1 coordinate 257,783, forward strand.
GGCGGCCGAGGACGAGGTGCTGCCGTATCTGACTGACGGTGTCGGGATTGCGGCGCTCAACGGCCCGCGGTCGGTGGTGGTCTCCGGGGCCGAGGACGCGGTCACCGCCATCGGTGAGGCCTTCCGGGAGCAGGGTCTTAGGACGTCCCGTCTGAAGGTCAGCCATGCGTTCCATTCGCCGTTGATGGATCCGATGCTGGAGGAGTTCGGGGAGGCCGTTCGCGGTCTGGCGTTCAGTGAGCCGCGGATCCCTGTGGTCTCGAACCTCACCGGTCGGCTGGCCGAGGCGTACACGCCCGAGTACTGGGTCCGGCACGTCCGTGAAGCGGTCCGTTTCGCCGACGGCGTCCAGACTCTCCACGAGCTGGGCGTGACCACGTTCGTGGAGATCGGTCCCGGAGGTGTCCTCAGCGGCATGGCGCAGGGCTGTGTGGATGAGGCGGTCACCGTCCCGCTGCTGCGCGTCGGCCGCCCCGAGCCGCAGGCCGTTGTCACCGCGCTCGCCGAACTGCACGTGCACGGCGTGTCCCCGGACTGGCAGGCGCTCTTCCCCGGCGCCCGCCGCGTCGACCTGCCCACGTACGCCTTCCAGCAGCAGCGCTACTGGCTCGATGCGCCTCAGGCGGCGACCGCAGGCGCCCCGGAGGCGATGGACGCCGAGTTCTGGGACTCCGTCGAGAGCGAGGACCGGGCATCTCTCGGTGCGCTCCTGGGACTGGAGCCCGCCGAACTGGGCGTGGTCGCACCCAAGCTGGCCGCCTGGCGCCGGCAGCGGCGCGAACAGTCCACCGCCGACGGCTGGCGCTACCGGATCACCTGGCAGCCGCTCGGTGACATTGTCGGGGCCGCTCCGTCGGGGACCTGGCTCTACGCGGTCTCCGAGGAGACCGCGTGGACCGAGGCGATCCGCGCCGGGCTCACGGAACTCGGCGTAGCGCTCCTACCGTTCGCCGTGGGCGAGGACACCGACCGCGACGTGCTCGCCCGAGCCTTCGCCGACGTCGGGCACGAGCAGGCCGACGGCATCCTGTTCGCCGCAGCACGGGGAGAAGCGGGGGCTGATGCCCTCCAGCGACTCGTCCTGCTGGTCCAGGCCCTCGGTGACGCCGGGATCGAGGCCCCGCTGTGGTGCCTGACCAGCGGCGCGGTGTCGACCGGCACGACGGACCCGCTGACCGACCCCGTCTCCGCCCAGCTCTGGGGCCTGGGCAGGATCGTCGCCCTGGAACAGCCGCAGCGCTGGGGTGGGCTCGTCGACCTGCCTGCCGAACTTGACTCCCGTGCGCTGGAGCGGCTGGCCGGCGTGTTGGCCCAGGCCGACGAGGACCAGCTCGCCGTACGCGCCTCCGGCGTGTCCGGCCGCCGCGTCGTGCGCGCGCCGCAGAGCGTGGCACCGGCGGACGCACCCTGGTCGCCGCGCGGCACCGTGCTCGTGACCGGTGGTACGGGTGCGCTGGGCGGGCACGTGGCCCGCTGGCTCGCCGGTGCCGGTGCCGAGCACCTGGTGCTCACCAGCCGTCGGGGCCCCGACGCCCCGGGCGCCGCCGAACTCACGGCGGAGCTGGAGGAGCTGGGCGCTCAGGTCACCGTCGCCGCGTGCGACGCGGCCGACCGCGACGCGCTCGCCGAGTTGTTCGGCCGGCACACCGTGAACGCCGTGGTGCACACCGCAGGCGTACTCGACGACGGCCTGGTCGAATCGCTCACGCCCGAGCGCCTCAACCACGTGCTGCGCCCCAAGGTGGACACAGCGCTCCACCTGCACGAGCTCACCCGGGACCGCCAGGACCTCGACGCCTTCGTGCTCTTCTCCTCGATGACGGGTGTCTGGGGCAACGGCGGCCAAGGCGCCTACGGTGCCGCGAACGCCTTCCTCGACGCCCTCGCCGAGCAGCGCCGGGCGCAGGGCGTGCCCGCGCTGGCCGTCGCGTGGGGATCCTGGGCGGACGGAGGCATGGCCGACGGCGCCGCCGGTGAACACCTGCGGCGCCGTGGCGTACGGGAGATCGCGGCCCTTCCCGCGATCTCCGTGCTGCACGGGGCGCTCACCCACGGCGAGACCTCCGTGACCGTCGCGGACGTGGACTGGGACCGCTTCGTCCCGGCCTTCGCCGGCACGCGCCCCTGCCCGTTGCTGCACGGCGTGCCCGAGGCCCGCAAGGCCCTCGAAGCACGCGCCGAGGCCGCGCGGAGCACCGAAGCGCCCGCGTCCGCGCTGGTCCAGCGCCTCCTGGGCGCCACGCCGGGGGAACAGGGCCGCATCCTGCTGGACCTGGTCCGCGAGCAGGCCGCCACGGTGCTCGGCCACACGGGCAAGGGCGCCTTCGAAGCCGACCAGACGTTCCGCGAGACCGGCTTCGACTCGCTTACGGCCGTCGAACTGCGCCACAGGCTCAACACGGCCACCGGCCTCAAGCTGCCCACCACCTTGGTCTTCGACCACCCGACCCCGACCGTCCTCGCCCGTCACCTGGGCGAGGAACTCCTCGGCCGGCACGGGCCGGAGGCGGACGCCGCGCAGGCGACGGCCGCCACCGCGGCCGACGAGCCCCTCGCGATCGTCAGCATGAGCTGCCGCTTCCCCGGCGGCGTCCAGTCGCCGGAGGACCTGTGGGAGCTGCTGAGCTCCGGCCGCGACGCGATGTCCGGCTTCCCCACCGACCGCGGCTGGGACATCGACGCGCTCTACGACCCCGACCCCGACCGGCCCGGCAAGACGTACTCGCGCGAGGGCGGCTTCATCCAGGGCGCCGACCGCTTCGACGCCGGTCTCTTCGGGATCTCGCCGCGCGAGGCGCTGGCCATGGACCCGCAGCAGCGGCTGCTGCTGGAGACCGCGTGGGAGGCCTTCGAGCGCGCCGGTATCGCCCCCGCGTCCCTGCGCGCCGGCCGCACCGGCGTCTTCATCGGCACCAATGGCCAGGACTACGCCAACGGACTGCGCAACGCGCCCGAGGAGATCGAGGGGTACGCGCTCACCGGCAAGGCGGCCTCGGTCGTTTCCGGACGGATCTCCTACACGTTCGGACTGGAGGGCCCGGCGGTCACGGTCGACACGGCGTGCTCGTCGTCGCTCGTGGCCCTCCACCTCGCCGCGCAGGCACTGCGGAGCGGCGAGTGCACGATGGCCCTGGTCGGGGGCGTCACCGTCATGACCACGCCGGACCTGTTCGTGGAGTTCAGCCGGCAGCGCGGGCTGTCACCCGACGGCCGGTGCAAGGCGTTCGCGGCCGGTGCGGACGGCACGGGCTGGGGCGAGGGCGTCGGCCTGCTGTTGGTGGAGCGGCTGTCCGACGCCGAACGTAATGGCCACCATGTGCTGGCCGTCGTGCGGGGGAGTGCCGTGAACCAGGACGGTGCGTCCAACGGGCTCACCGCGCCGAACGGCCCTGCGCAGCAGCGCGTGATCCGACAGGCGCTGGCGTCCGCCGGACTCACACCGGCAGACGTGGACGCCGTCGAGGCGCACGGTACGGGCACCAGGCTCGGCGACCCGATCGAGGCTCAGGCGCTCCTCGCCACGTACGGCCAGGAACGCTCCGACGACCAGCCCGTGTGGCTTGGCTCGGTCAAGTCCAACATCGGTCACACGCAAGCCGCTGCGGGTGTCGCCGGTGTGATCAAGATGGTGTTGGCGATGCGGCACGGCATGCTGCCGCAGACGCTTCATGTGGACGAGCCGACCGCGCACGTCGACTGGTCGGCGGGCGCCGTGCGGCTGCTGACCGAGCCGGTGCAATGGCCTGGGACGGCCAGGCCCCGCAGGGCCGCGGTGTCGTCCTTCGGCATCGGCGGCACCAACGCGCACACGATCATCGAGGAGGCACCCGCCGCGGCCCTGGCCGAGCCGGCCCGGGAACATCGCCCGGTGCCCGTGCCGTGGGTGCTGTCTGCGAAGAGTGAAGTGGCGCTGCAGGCCCAGGCGGAGCGTCTGCTGGCCTTGGCGTCCGACGACGTGTCGCTCGGCGACGCCGGATTCTCGTCGGCCACGACGCGATCGGCGCTGGAGCATCGGGCGGCAGTGATCGGCACCGACCCGGCCGAGCTGCGGGCAGGTCTTGAGGCCCTCGCGGCAGGCGAACCGGCGGCGAACGTCGTCGCCGGACGCGCTCACTCGGCGGGCAAGGTGGGGTTCTTGTTCTCGGGTCAGGGTTCGCAGCGGTTGGGGATGGGGCGTGAGCTGTACGCGGCGTATCCGGTGTTCGCGGCGGCGTATGACGAGGTGTGTGCGCTCCTGGATGCGCCGGTCGATGTCGACTCGGAGGAGTTGAATCAGACGGGTTCGACGCAGCCGGCTTTGTTCGCGGTGGAAGTGGCGCTGTTTCGGCTGCTGGAGTCGTGGGGTGTGCGGCCGGATTATGTGGCGGGTCATTCGGTGGGTGAGATCGCGGCCGTTCATGTGGCGGGTGTGTTGTCGCTCGAGGATGCGGCGAGGTTGGTGTCGGCGCGTGCGGCGTTGATGCAGGCGCTGCCCGCGGGTGGTGCGATGGTGGCGGTGCAGGCGGCCGAGGACGAGGTGTTGCCGTATCTGACGGACGGCGTCGGTATCGCGGCGGTGAACGGGCCTCGGTCCGTCGTGGTCTCCGGTGCCGAGGATGCCGTGCTGCGGATCGCCGGGATATTTACTCAACAGGGCCGCAGGACCTCGCGGTTGAAGGTAAGTCATGCGTTCCATTCGCCGTTGATGGATCCGATGCTGGAGGAGTTCGCGGAGGTCGTCGGCGGTCTGGCTTTCAACGAGTCGCGGATTCCCGTTGTTTCGAATCTCACCGGTCGGCCGGCCGAGGCGTACACGCCGGAGTACTGGGTGCGGCACGTCCGTGAGGCGGTGCGCTTCGCCGACGGCGTCCGGACCCTGCGTGAGCTGGGCGTGACCACCTTCGTCGAGATCGGCCCCGGAGGTGTCCTCAGCGGCATGGCGCAGGGCTGTGTGGACGACATCGTCACCGTCCCCGTACTCCGAGCCGACCGCCCCGAACCCCAGGCGCTCACCACCGCGTACGCTCAACTGCACGTCAGGGGCGCCGAAGTGGACTGGCACGCCTTCTTCCCGGGCGCCCGGCGTGTCGACCTGCCCACGTACGCCTTCCAGCGCGAGCGCTACTGGCTCGACGCCCCCGCCCCGGCCGGTGACATGCGTGCGGTGGGGCAGGGCGAAGCCGGTCACCCGCTCCTCGGCGCCGCCGTGCCGCTGGCCGACGGCGACGGACACCTGCTCACCGGGCGGCTCTCGACGCATACGCACCCGTGGCTGACGGACCACGCCGTCGGTGGGGTCGCGCTCCTGCCGGGAACCGCGTTCGTCGAGCTTGCGATCACCGCTGCCGACGCCGTGGGCTGCGACCTGCTGGAAGAGCTGACGCTGGAGACACCGCTGCTCGTGCCCGAGCGCGGCGGCGTCGCCCTACAGGTGCGCGTCGGCGCCGACGACGGCTCGGGCCGTAGGCCGCTGACCGTGCACTCGCGGCTCGACAGCGGGGATGCGTACGCCCACGAGGACGTCTCCGAGCAGGCGTGGGCCCGACATGCCTCCGGCTCGCTGACCGTCGCCGCAGGAGGGCCCGTGGACGGCTCGCTCACCGCGTGGCCGCCCGTGGGAGCGGAGCCGGTCGACGTCGACGGGTTCTACGACCGCCTCGCAGGCATGGCGCTCGACTACGGCCCCGTCTTCCAGGGGCTGCGCGCCGCGTGGCGGAGCGGGGACGACTTCTTCGCCGAGGTGGAGCTGCCGGGCGCGGAGCGGATGGACGCGGGTTCGTACGGCCTGCACCCTGCGCTGTTCGACGCCGCCCTGCACACCGTCTGGCTGGGCGCGATCGAGCCTGAGGCCGGGACGGGGAACGGGCTGCTGCCGTTCGCCTGGAGCGGTGTGCGCCTGGCGGCTGCCGGAGCCTCCGGACTGCGGGTGAAGGTCTCGCGTGTCGGCACCGGCACCTCCACGGTGTCGCTGACGCTGGCCGACCGCACCGGTGAGCCGATCGCGCAAGTCGACAGGCTGACGCTGCGCCCGGTGCCCGCCGACCAGTTGCGCGCCGGTTCCGGCCGCGACGACGCGGTCTTCGGCCTGGAGTGGACGCCGTTCAGCCTGCCGCCCGCGCCGGACGGCATGAAGATCGAGACGTACGAGGATCTCGCCGCGCTCCGTTCCACGGACTCTTCGGCGGACAGCGATGCCGGTGCCGTGGTCGTGCCCTGCCCGACCGGGACCGGTGCGGACTTGGCCACCCGGGTCCGTGAGGTCACGCACGCAGTGCTGGAGTTGGTGCAGTGGTGGCTTGCCGAGGAACGCCCGGCGCGCCTGGTGCTGGTGACGCGTGCGGGAGACCTCGCCCAGTCGGCGGTCTGCGGACTGGTGCGCTCGGCGCAGACCGAGAACCCCGACCGCATCGTGCTGGTCGAGACCGCCGGTGATGCCCATGCCGACGTCGCCGGCGGTGTTGACGACACCCGTCTTGCCCGGGTGCTGCCCGGCCTGATCGCGGCGGGTGAGCCGCAGGCCGCGGTGCACGCGGACGACGAAGTCCGGGTGCCGAGGCTGGTCCGCGTCGCCGCGTCGGACGCGGATCCGGAGCTTCCCGGCCTCGGTTCCGGCACCGTTCTGCTGACCGGCGCGTCGGGTGGGCTGGGCGGGCTTTTCGCCCGGCACCTGGTCGCCGAGCACGGCGTCCGCAGTCTGCTGCTCGTCAGCCGCCGCGGCGGCGACGCACCCGGCGCGCCCGAACTCACCGCCGAGCTGACCGCGCAGGGCGCCGATGTCACCTGGGCCGCGTGTGATGTGGCCGACCGCGACGCCGTGCGTGCACTCCTGACCGGCCCCGGGCAGAGCCTCTCCGCGATCGTCCACACCGCCGGCGTCGTGGACGACGGAATCATCGGCTCACTGACCCACGAGCGGCTGGACGCCGTGTTCCGTCCGAAGGTGGACGCGGCGCTGAACCTGCACGACCTGGCGAGCGAGCTGTCCGGCGAGCTGTCCGCGTTCGTGCTCTTCTCCTCGGTGGCGGGCACCCTCGGCACGCCCGGTCAGGCGAACTACGCCGCTGCCAACACCTTCCTCGACGCTCTCGCCGAGCACCGCCGTGCCGTGGGCCTGCGGGCCACGTCGCTGGCCTGGGGCCTGTGGGCGCAGGAAAGCGAGAGCGCCATGACCGGCAGCCTCGACCACACCGATCTCACCCGCATCAAGCGCATGGGCCTCGCCGCGATCCCGCCGTCGGACGGCCTGCGGATGTTCGACGCGGCACTGGCCACCGATCGGGCAGCAGTCGCCCCGCTCCGGCTGGACACCTCGGGCTTCCGTGACGGACAGGGGCAGCCCGTGCCGCCTGTCCTGCGCGGGCTGGTGCGGGTCGCGTCGGTGCGTCGCACGGCGCGGACCGCGCCGAAGGGATCGCTGGGTCAGCGGCTGGCCGGGCTGCCGGAAGCCGAGCGCGAGCACGTGGTGCTGGACCTGGTGCGCACCCAGGTTGCCGCCGTGCTCGGGCACTCCGCCGCACAGTCGGTCGGCGCGGACGACTCGTTCAAGGACATCGGGTTCGACTCACTGACCGCCGTAGAACTGCGCAACCGGCTCAACTCGGTCGTCGGCATGCGCCTGCCCGCCACCTTGATCTTCGACTACCCGAACCCGCTTACCCTCGCCCGCTTCCTCACCGCCGAAGCCGCAGGCGCCGGCGAGGCGGTGGCAGCCGTGCCGGCGACGCTCTCCACGGCCCCCGGAACGGCGGACGAGCCCATCGCGATCGTGGGCATGGCCTGCCGCTACCCCGGCGGCGTGCGGTCGCCCGAGGACCTGTGGCAGCTCGTGTCCTTCGGCCGGGATGCCGTGTCGGGCTTCCCCGAGGACCGGGGCTGGAACGTGGAGAAGCTCTACGACCCGAACCCCGACCAGTGGGGCACCAGCTACACCCGAGAGGGCGGCTTCCTGCACGACGCGGCGGACTTCGACGCCGAGTTCTTCGGGATCTCGCCGCGTGAGGCGCTGGCGATGGACCCGCAGCAGCGGTTGCTGTTGGAGACGTCGTGGGAGGCGTTCGAGCGGGCCGGGATCGACCCGGCGACGGTGCGGGGCAGCAGGACCGGTGTCTTCGCCGGAGTGATGTACCACGACTACGGCGGGCGCGTGCACACCTCGCCGGCAGGGCTGGAGGGCTACCTCGTCAACGGCAGCGCGGGCAGCATCGCCTCCGGCCGGGTCTCGTACACGTTCGGCCTTGAGGGGCCGGCGGTCACGGTGGACACGGCGTGTTCGTCGTCGCTGGTGGCGCTGCATCTGGCGACGCAGGCATTGCGGAGCGGTGAGTGCTCGATGGCTCTGGTCGGTGGTGTCACCGTCATGGCGACTCCCTCGACGTTCGTGGAGTTCAGCCGTCAGCGTGGTCTGTCGGTGGACGGTCGGTGCAAGGCGTTCGCGGCCGGCGCGGACGGTACCGGGTGGGCCGAGGGTGCGGGCATGTTGCTGGTGGAGCGGTTGTCCGACGCTCGTCGGAACGGGCACAGGGTGCTGGCGGTCGTTCGCGGTACGGCGGTGAACCAGGACGGTGCGTCGAACGGTCTGACGGCTCCGAACGGGCCTTCGCAGCAGCGGGTGATCCGGCAGGCGCTGGTCAATGCGGGCCTGTCTTCGGATCAGGTCGATGTGGTGGAGGCGCACGGTACGGGGACGAAGCTGGGTGATCCGATCGAGGCGCAGGCGCTGCTCGCCACGTACGGGCAGGAGCGGTCGGAGGAGCGGCCGTTGTGGCTGGGGTCGCTGAAGTCCAACATCGGTCACGCGCAGGCGGCCGCGGGTGTCGGCGGCATCATCAAGATGGTCATGGCGATGCGGCACGGTGTGCTGCCGCGGACGCTGCATGTGGACGAGCCGACGCCGCACGTGGACTGGTCGGCGGGCGCGGTGCGGCTGCTCACCGAGGCCGTCGACTGGCCGGAGACCGACAGCCCGCGCCGCGCCGCCGTGTCCTCTTTCGGTGTGAGCGGAACCAATGCGCACGTGATCGTCGAGCAGGCGCCTGGTGTAGTGGAGGATTCCCTGGCTTCGGCCTCAGGTGCGGTCGTGCCGTGGGTGCTGTCGGCGAAGAGCGATGCGGCGCTGCGGGAGCAGGCGGGTCGGCTGCTGTCCTTCCTGGACGCTGAGGGCGTTGGGGGTGGGGGTGCTGGGATTCGGACGGAGGACGTGGCGTTCTCGCTGGCGACATCGCGGGCTGTGCTGGAGCGCCGTGCGGTGGTCGTGGGGGAGCAGCTCGGAGAGTTCCGGCAGGGGCTGGAGGCGATCGCTTCCGGCACTGCTTTGGTGGGCGGTGCCGTCGGGGGCAAGGTGGGGTTCTTGTTCTCGGGTCAGGGTTCGCAGCGGTTGGGGATGGGGCGTGAGCTGTACGCGGCGTATCCGGTGTTCGCGGCGGCGCATGACGAGGTGTGTGCACATCTTGATGTCACGGTCGATGTTGGTTCGGATGAACTGAACCAGACGGGCTCGACGCAGCCGGCTTTGTTCGCGGTGGAGGTGGCGCTGTTTCGGCTGCTGGAGTCGTGGGGTGTGCGGCCGGATTATGTGGCGGGTCATTCGGTGGGTGAGATCGCGGCTGCTCATGTGGCGGGTGTGTTGTCGCTGGGGGATGCGGCGAGGTTGGTGTCGGCGCGTGCGGCGTTGATGCAGGCGCTGCCCGCGGGTGGTGCGATGGTGGCGGTGCAGGCGGCCGAGGACGAGGTGTTGCCGTATCTGACGGACGGTGTCGGCATCGCGGCGGTCAACGGCCCGCGGTCGGTCGTGGTCTCGGGGGCCGAGGACGTGGTCGTCGCTATCGGGGAGGCCTTCCGGGAGCAGGGTCGCAAGACGTCCCGTCTGAAGGTGAGTCACGCGTTCCATTCGCCGTTGATGGATCCGATGCTGGAGGAGTTCGCGGAGGTCGTCGGCGGTCTGGTCTTCGACGAGCCGCGGATTCCCGTTGTTTCGAACCTCACCGGTCGGCTGGCCGAGGCGTACACCCCGGAGTACTGGGTGCGGCACGTCCGTGAGGCGGTCCGCTTCGCCGACGGCGTCCGGACCCTGCGTGAGCTGGGCGTGACGACCTTCGTCGAGATCGGCCCCGGCGGCGTCCTCAGCGCCCTCGCCCAGGGCTGCCTCGACGGCACAGACATCGTCACCGTCCCCGCCCTGCGCGCCGGCCGCCCCGAGCCGCAAGCCGTCGTCAGCGCGCTCGCCGAGCTGCACTCCCATGGCGTCTCACCGGACTGGCAGGCGCTCTTCCCGGGCGCCCGGCGCGTCGACCTGCCCACGTACGCCTTCCAGCGCGAGCGCTACTGGCTCGACGTTCCCCAGGCATCCGGTGATGTCCGGGCCGTCGGCCTGGGGGCGGCGGACCATCCACTGCTCGGTGCCGCGATTGCGACGGCCGACAACGACGGGCTGCTGCTCACCGGGCTGCTCTCCCTCGAAACCCACCCGTGGCTCGCCGACCACGCCGTGAACGGGACCGTTCTGCTGCCCGGCACCGCGCTCGTCGAGCTGGCGATCCGGGCGGGCGACGAGACGGGATGCGGATGGATCGAAGATCTCACCCTCGAGCTTCCCCTGGTCCTGCCCGAGCGCGGTGGCGTCACCCTTCAGGTGGCTGTCGGCCCGGAGGACGAGTCCCGCCGGCGGCAGCTGAGTGTTTACTCGCGCGTCGACGACGGTTCGTGGCTGCGACACGCGACGGGTGTGCTGTCCTCTGCAGAGGCACCGTCCGCCGCGGGCCTCGGAGCGTGGCCGCCGGCGGGTGCGGATGCCGTCGACCTGACCGGGTTCTACGAGGGCATGGCCGCCGCGGGCCTGGACTATGGTCCGGTCTTCCAGGGCCTGCGCTCGGTGTGGCGCGCCGGGGAAGACGTCTTCGCCGAGGTCGAGCTGCCGGACGAGTTGGCTGCCGAGGCAGCGGCGTTCGCCCTGCACCCGGCGCTGTTGGACGCCGCCCTGCACGCACTGGCCGCCGGTGGGCTGGTGTCGCTGGACGACGGCCCGGTACTGCCGTTCGCGTGGTCCGGCGTCATCGTGCAGGCGGCCGGGGCGGCGATGGTGCGGGTGAAGCTGTCGCGGACGGCCACCGGTTCGGTGAGACTGGCCGTGGCTGATGGCGCCGGTGACCCGGTGGCCTCGGTCGAGTCGCTGTCGTTGCGGGCCGCCTCGGTGGAGCAGCGGCGGGGTGCCGTCGGCGGCGATCAGCTCTTCGGACTCGAGTGGACGCCGTTCGATCTTCCCTCCGACACCGACGCGTTGATCATCGAGACCGTCGCGGACTTCGACGCACTGCGGGATTCGGACGGGACACCGGACGTCGTCGTCGTTCCGTGCCCGGCGGGGTCCGGTACGGAGACCGCCGACCGCGTGCACGGCATCGTGAGTGAGGTTCTCGCCTTGCTGCAGTGGTGGTTGGCGGAGGAGCGTCCGGGGCGTCTGGCTTTGGTGACGCGTCCGGGCGATCTGGCTCATGCTGCCGTGTGGGGGCTCGTGCGGTCGGCACAGTCGGAGAACCCGGACCGGATCTTCCTGGCGGAGGCCGAGGAGACGGAGGCAGTGGTCGGTGCGCTGCCGGCCGCGCTCGCTTCCGGTGAGCCGCAGTTCGCGGTCCGGGACGGGGAGGTGTTCGTACCACGCCTGGTGAAGGCCACCGGGACCGCCACCGGCAGGTCGGACTTCGGCGCCGGCCCCGTCCTGCTGACCGGTGCGTCCGGTGCGCTGGGCGGGCTCGTCGCCCGGCATCTGGTCGCCGAGCACGGCGTGCGCAGCCTGCTGCTGCTCAGCAGGCGCGGCGCGGAGGCCCCCGGCGCGGTCGAGTTGGAGGCCGAACTGGCCGCGTGGGGCGCCGAGGTGCGCTGGGCGGCCTGCGACGCGGCCGACCGGGACACCCTCGCCCAAGTGCTGGCGGGCACGCCGGTGACGGCCGTGGTCCACGCGGCCGGCGTCCTCGACGACGGAGTGATCGCCGCGCTCACCCCAGAGCGCATGGAGAAGGTGCTGCGCCCGAAGACCGACGCCGTGCTCAACCTTCATGAGCTGACGAGCGACCTGTCGGCGTTCGTCGTCTTCTCCTCGGTGTCCGGAATCCTGGGCAGCGCGGGACAGGGCAATTACGCGGCGGCGAACGCCTTCCTCGACGCATTCGCCGAAGCCCGCCGCGCCCGCGGGCTCCCGGCCACGTCCCTGGCGTGGGGCCTGTGGGAGCAGGGCAGCGGCATGGCCGACCGGCTCGACCAGGCGGACCTCGCCCGGCTCGAGCGGGTAGGCCTGGCCCCGATAGCCGTCGACGAAGGGCTGCGACTGTTCGACGCGGCACTGGCCCTGGACCGGGCCGTCGTCGTCCCGCTGAGGCTGGAACTGGGCGGGCTGCAGGGCCCGGTGCCGCCGGTCCTGCGAGGGCTGCGCGGTCCCGTACGGGGCACCGCGCGCCGCACGGCGCGGACCGCGCCGAAGGGATCGCTGGGTCAGCGGCTGGCCGGGCTGCCGGAAGCCGAGCGCGAACAGGCGGTGCTGGACCTGGTGCGCACCGAGGCCGCCGCTGTCCTCGGCCACGCCTCGGCCCACAACGTCCAGCCGGAACACGCGTTCCAGGACGCCGGTTTCGACTCGCTCACCTCGGTGGAACTCCGCAATCGGCTGAACGCGGCGACCGGACTGCGGCTCCCCGCGACCATGGTCTTCGACCACCCCACGCCCGTCGCGCTCTCCCACTTCCTGCTTGCCGAGACCCTGGGCGTCCAGGAGCAGCCCGATGCCGCGGTCGCCGCGGTGACCGCGACGGACGAGCCGATCGCGATCGTGGGCATGGCCTGCCGCTACCCCGGTGACGTGCGGTCGCCCGAAGACCTGTGGCGCCTCGTCGCCTCCGGCGGCGACGCGATCTCGGGATTCCCCGAGGACCGCGGCTGGGACGTCGAGAACCTCTACGACCCGGACCCCGACCGCTCCGGCAAGTCCTACGTGCGCCACGGCGGCTTCCTCCACGAGGCTGCCGAGTTCGACCCGTCCTTCTTCGGGATCTCGCCGCGTGAGGCGCTGGCGATGGACCCGCAGCAGCGGTTGCTGCTGGAGACGTCGTGGGAGGCGTTCGAGCGGGCCGGGATCGACCCGGCGACGGTGCGGGGCAGCAGGACCGGTGTCTTCGCCGGAGTGATGTACCACGACTACGGCGGCCGCGTGAAAACGGCTCCGGAGGGAATGGACGCCTACCTGGGCAGCGGCAGCGCGGGCAGCATCGCCTCCGGCCGGGTCTCGTACACGTTCGGCCTTGAGGGGCCGGCGGTCACGGTGGACACGGCGTGTTCGTCGTCGCTGGTGGCGCTGCATCTGGCGACGCAGGCATTGCGGAGCGGCGAGTGCTCGATGGCCCTGGTCGGTGGTGTCACCGTCATGGCGACTCCCTCGACGTTCGTGGAGTTCAGCCGTCAGCGTGGTCTGTCGGTGGACGGTCGGTGCAAGGCGTTCGCGGCCGGCGCGGACGGTACCGGGTGGGCCGAGGGTGCGGGCATGCTGCTGGTGGAGCGGTTGTCCGACGCTCGTCGGAACGGGCACAGGGTGCTGGCGGTGGTCCGTGGTACGGCGGTGAACCAGGACGGTGCGTCGAACGGTCTGACGGCTCCGAACGGGCCCTCGCAGCAGCGGGTGATCCGGCAGGCGCTGGTCAATGCGGGCCTGTCTTCGGATCAGGTCGATGTGGTGGAGGCGCACGGTACGGGCACGAAGCTGGGTGATCCGATCGAGGCGCAGGCGCTGCTCGCCACGTACGGGCAGGAGCGGTCGGAGGAGCGGCCGTTGTGGCTGGGGTCGCTGAAGTCGAACGTCGGCCATGCGCAGGCGGCCGCGGGTGTCGGCGGCATCATCAAGATGGTCATGGCCATGCGGCACGGTGTGCTGCCGCGGACCCTGCACGTGGACGAGCCGACGCCGCACGTGGACTGGTCGGCGGGCGCGGTGCGGCTGCTCACCGAGGCCGTCGACTGGCCGGAGACCGACAGCCCGCGCCGCGCCGCCGTGTCGTCCTTCGGCATCAGCGGCACCAACGCCCACGTGATCGTCGAACAGGCCCCCGCCTCTGCGGAGTTGTCGCCCGGGCCCGACACTGGCGCGGTCGTACCGTGGGTGCTGTCGGGCAGGACGGAGACGGCGCTGCGGGCACAGGCGGAGCGGCTGCTGTCCCTGGCGACGGCCACGGCCAGGGAGACGGACCTGCGGCCGGCCGACATCGGTTTCTCGCTCGCCACCACACGCTCGGTCATGGAACACAGGGCCGCCGTGGTGGGGGAGAACCGGGACGAACTCCTTGAAGGACTCGGCGCGTTGGCCGCAGGGTCACCGTCTACCCGCGTCGTCCTGGGTGCATCGGGATCCGGCGGCAAGGTCGGTTTCTTGTTCTCGGGTCAGGGTGCGCAGCGGATCGGCATGGGGCGTGAACTGTACGTGGCGTACCCGGTGTTCGCGGCGGCGTACGACGAGGTGTGCGCGCTTCTGGACGCGCCTGTCGACGTCGACTCGGAGGAGTTGAACCAGACGGGTTCGACGCAGCCCGCGCTCTTCGCTGTCGAGGTCGCCCTGTTCCGGCTTCTCGAATCATGGGGCATCCGCCCGGACTATGTGGCTGGTCATTCGGTGGGTGAGATCGCGGCCGCTCATGTGGCGGGTGTGCTGTCGCTCGAGGATGCGGCGAGGTTGGTGTCGGCGCGTGCGGCGTTGATGCAGGCGCTGCCCGCCGGCGGGGCGATGGTGGCGGTGCAGGCGGCCGAGGACGAGGTGCTGCCGTATCTGACCGACGAGGTCGGGATTGCGGCGGTCAACGGCCCGCGGTCCGTGGTCGTTTCCGGTGCGGAGGATGCGGTCACGGCGATTGCCGGGGTGTTCGCTGCGCAGGGTCGTAAGACGTCCCGGCTGAAGGTCAGTCACGCCTTTCATTCGCCGTTGATGGATCCGATGCTGGAGGAGTTCGCGGAGGTCGTCAGCGGTCTGGCTTTCGACGAGCCGCGGATTCCCGTCGTTTCGAACCTCACCGGTCGGCCGGCCGAGGCGTACACCCCGGAGTACTGGGTGCGGCACGTCCGTGAGGCGGTCCGCTTCGCCGACGGCGTGCGGACCCTCGGCGATCTCGGCGTGACCACGTTCGTGGAGATCGGCCCCGGCGGCGTCCTCAGCGCCCTCGCCCAGGGCTGCCTCGACGGCACAGACATCGTCACCGTCCCCGCCCTGCGCGCCGACCGCCCCGAGCCACAAGCCGTCGTCAGCGCGCTCGCCGAGCTGCACGCTCAAGGCATCTCCCCGGACTGGCAGGCGCTCCTCCCGGGCGCCCGCCGCGTCGACCTGCCTACCTACGCCTTCCAGTACGAGCGCTTCTGGCTGGAAGCACCCGAGGAGTTCACCGGGAAGGCCGCTGCCACCGAACTCGGACTGGGCGCGGCGGAGCATCCGTTGGCCGGTGCGACGGTCGCGCTGCCCGGCGCCGGCGGGTTCCTGGTCACCGGGCGGCTGTCGCTCAGGACGCACCCCTGGCTCGGCGACCACACGGTCATGGACAGCGTGCTGCTGCCGGGTACCGCGCTCGTCGAGCTGGCGGTGCGGGCGGGCGACGAGGCCGGCTGTGCACAGGTCGAGGACTTGACGCTGGAAGCCCCGCTGATCATCCCAGAGCGCGGTGGTGTGGCCGTGCAGGTGTGGGTCGGGGCCGAGGAGGAGCCGGGCAGGCGCGCCCTGAGCGTGCACTCGCGACTGGAGGACGCCCCGGACGACGCGCCGTGGGTGCGGCACGCAGTCGGTTTCCTGACGGACGACCTGCCCGAGCCGCCGCACGGGTCGGACCTCGGCGCGTGGCCGCCGGCGGATGGGGAGGTCGTCGACCTGACCGGGTTCTACGAGGGCCTGCAGGCACTCGGTCTGGGCTACGGCCCGGTCTTCCGCGGCCTGCGGTCGGTGTGGCGCAGCGGGGACGAGGTCCTCGCCGAGGTCGCCCTCCCCGAGGGCACGGAGGCGGGCGCGTTCGCCGTTCATCCGGCGCTGCTGGACGCGGCGCTCCACGCGATCGGCGCGGGCGGGCTCCTCCCCGTCGTGGACGTGCCACTGCTGCCCTTCGCCTGGTCCGAAGTGGGTGTGCGTGCCGCGGGGGCGACGGCGCTGCGGGTCAAGGTCTCTCGCACGGGTACGGACACGGTGTCGCTGACCGTGGCCGACGCCTCGGGTGGTCTGGTGGCCACGGCCCGCTCACTGTCGCTGCGGCCGGTGTCGCGCGAGCAACTGCTCGCGGTGGCCGGCTCCGGCAGGCGTGCCGACGACTCGCTGTTCCGCCTCGTATGGCAGCCTGCGGCCCTCACGGCGACTGACGCTGCCGCGGGCCCCGACGTACGGAGCTACCCGGATCTGGCCGCTCTGTCCGCCGAGCCGGTCCTTCCCGATGTCGCGGTGGTCACCGTCGTTCCGTGCCCGGCGGGGTCCGGTACGGAGACCGCCGACCGCGTGCACCGCACTGCGAGTGAGGTTCTGGGGTTGGTGCAGTGGTGGTTGGCGGAGGAGCGTCCAGGGCGTCTGGTTCTGGTGACGCGTCCGGGCGATCTGGCTCATGCTGCGGTGTGGGGGCTCGTGCGGTCCGCGCAGTCGGAGAACCCGGACCGGATCGTGCTGGTGGAGGCCGAGGACACCGATGAGGCGGTCGGTGTGCTGCCCGCCGTGCTCGCTTCCGGTGAGCCGCAATTCGCGGTCCGCGACGGGGAGGTGTTCGTACCGCGCCTGGTGAAGGCCACCGGGACCGCTACCACTACCGCCGCCGACCTGCCGGACCTCGCCGACGGCACCGTCCTCGTGACCGGTGCCTCCGGGGCGCTGGGCGCGCTCGTCGCGCGGCACCTGGTGTCCGAGCACAAGGTGCGCCGACTCCTGCTGGCGAGCCGCCGGGGCGCGGACGCACCCGGAGCGGCCGAGCTGGAGGCCGAACTCGTCGCATGGGGCGGCGAGGTCACCTGGGCGGCCTGTGACGTCGCGGACAGGGAGGCCGTCTCCGGAATGCTGGACGGGCTCGGCGAGCATTCGCTGTCGGCCGTCGTGCATACCGCGGGTGTTCTCGACGACGGGGTCGTCGCCTCGGTCACATCGGAGCGGATGAAGGAGGTCTTCCGTCCCAAGGTGGACGCCGTGCTGAACCTGCACGAGTGCACCCGGGAAATGGGCCTGACCGCCTTCGTGATGTTCTCGTCCGTCGCCGGCATGATCGGCAGCGCCGGTCAGGCAAGCTACGCGGCGGCGAATTCCTTCCTTGACGCCTTCTCGGAGCACCGGCGCCGTGAGGGGCTGCCCGCCACATCGCTGGCATGGGGTGTGTGGGAACAGTCCGGTGCGATGACGGACGGCCTCGCCGAGGCCGACCGGGCGCGGATGGCGCGCAGCGGCGTGCTGCCGCTGCCGCCGGAGGAGGGGCTGCGGCTGCTCGACGCGGCACTGGCTTCGGACGAGGCGGTACTCGCCCCGGTCCGCATCGACACCGGCGCGCTGCGCGCCGGTGAGGCCCCGCCGGTGCTGCGCGCCCTCGCGCCGTCCGCGGCCAGCCGGAGGGCCGCGCAGGCTGCCGCCGCTTCCTCCGCGCCCTCGCTGGCCGAGCGGCTGGAGAGGCTGCCGGAGGCTGAGCGGGAGAAGACCGTGCTGGACCTTGTCCGGGCCGAGGCCGCCGCGGTCCTGGGGCACGCGTCGGACCGTACCCTCCGGCCGGAACACGCCTTCCAGGACCTGGGCTTCGACTCCCTCACGGCCGTCGAACTGCGCAACCGGCTGAACAAGGCCACCGGGCTGCGGCACCCCGCGACGCTGGTCTTCGACTACCCGACACCCGCTCTTCTGGCCCGTCACATATTCACGGAGATGGCGGGGGCGGCCGGACCGGTCCTAGTGGATTCCCTACTTGCCGACCTGGACAGGATCGAACAAGAATTGGTCACGCAGTTGTCGGCGAGTGAAACTCGCGACCGGATCGTGTCAAAGCTCCAGGCCGTATTGGCGATTGCCGGTGAATTCGGCAAGGTACCGGTCCAGGAAGGACCTGGTACGGGCGGCAGTGATCTGGAATCGGCTACGGACGACGAAGTGTTCGATCTGCTCGGCAAGGAATTCGGGATCTCCTGACCGCTCCGGCGGGGTCCGGTGACCCCTTGCCGAATTCCGGTAAGTCTTCGCAGGGGTGAGGGACGATTTCGGTGGCGAACGACGACAAGCTCCGCTATTTCCTGAAGCGAGTCACCGCAGATCTCCAGGAGACCCGGCGGCGCCTTCGTGACTACGAGGACGCCGCCGGGGAGCCGGTGGCCATCATCGGGATGAGCTGCCGCTACCCGGGAGGGGTCGACTCGCCCGAGGATCTGTGGGAGTTGGTCGCAGGCGGCCACGACGCCGTCTCGGAGTTCCCCGCCGACCGCGGCTGGGACCTGGACGCGCTCTACGACCCGGACCCGGAGTCCCGCGGGACCAGCTACGCCCGCGAGGGGGCGTTCCTGCGTGACCTGGCGCGGTTCGACGCCGGCCTCTTCGGAATCTCGCCCCGCGAGGCACTCGCCATGGACCCCCAGCAACGGCTGCTGCTGGAGACGTCGTGGGAGCTCTTCGAGCGGGCCGGTATCGATGCCGCCTCGCTGGCGGGGAGCAGGACCGGCGTGTTCGCCGGTGTGATGAACCACGAGTTCCTCGCCGCCCTCCAGAACTCCCCGCAGGACCTGGAGGGTTACCTCGGGACGGGCACCTCGGGCAGCGTCGCCTCCGGCCGCGTCGCCTACACCTTCGGCCTCGAAGGCCCGGCCGTCACGGTCGACACGGCCTGCTCGTCGTCCCTGGTGGCCCTGCACCTGGCCGTTCAGTCGCTGCGCAACGGCGAGTGCTCGCTCGCCGTGGCGGGCGGTGTCACCGCGATGGTCGGTCCCGCCACCTTCGTCGGCTTCAGCCGCCAGCGCGGTCTAGCACCCGACGGCCGCTGCAAGGCGTTCGCGGCCGGTGCCGACGGCACCGGCTGGGGCGAGGGCGCCGGCCTGCTGCTCGTGGAGCGCCTCTCGGACGCCCGCCGCAACGGACACGAGATCCTCGCGGTCGTCCGGGGCTCCGCCGTCAACCAGGACGGCGCGTCCAACGGCCTGACCGCCCCCAACGGCCCTTCCCAGCAGCGGGTGATCCGACAGGCCCTGGCCGCGGCCCAGCTGACCACCGCGCAGGTCGACGCGGTGGAGGCGCACGGCACGGGCACCCGGCTCGGCGACCCGATCGAGGCGCAGGCGCTGCTCGCGACGTACGGGCAGGGCCGTCCCGACGACAAGCCGCTGTGGCTGGGCTCGGTCAAGTCCAACATCGGCCACACCCAGGCCGCGGCCGGGGTGGCGGGCATCATCAAGATGGTCATGGCCATGCGCCGCGGCGAACTGCCGCGCACGCTGCACGTCGACGCGCCGTCCCCGCACGTCGACTGGTCGGCGGGGGCCGTACGGCTGCTCACCGAGCGCACGCCCTGGCCGGCGTCGGACCAGCCGCGCCGGGCCGGCATCTCCTCCTTCGGGATCAGCGGCACCAACGCGCACACGATCATCGAGGAAGCCCCGTCGGCCGAAGCGTTCGCACAGGAAACCGAGGCCTTGGAAGCGCCGGGGGAAGGCGCGCAGAGCGCCGAGGCCGTCGTCCCGGGGGCCGCGCGCCCGGCCGAGGGCGGACCGGTGCCGTGGGTGATCTCCGGCAAGACCGAGGACGCCCTGCGCGTACAGGCCGAACGCCTGCTGTCCCGCACGGACGCCGAAGTCCCTCCACTCGACGTGGCGTTCTCGCTCGCCACGACGCGCATGGCCCTGGAGCACCGCGCGGTGGTCCAGGGCGCGACGCCGGCGGAACTCGCCGAGGGGCTGCGGGCCGTGGCCTCCGGCTCCCCGGCCCCGGGTGTCGCGCGCGGCCTCTCCGGCACCGGTGGGCGCATCGGGTTCCTCTTCTCCGGCCAGGGATCGCAACGCCTGGGCATGGGGCGCGAGCTGTACGCGTCCTATCCGGTGTTCGCCGCCGCGTACGACGAGGTCTGCGCGCACCTCGGCACCGCGGTCGATGTCGACTCGGAAGAACTGCACCGCACCGGCGCCGCCCAGCCCGCACTTTTCGCGGTCGAGGTGGCGCTGTTCCGGCTCCTCGAATCCTGGGGCGTGCGGCCGGACTATGTGGCCGGTCACTCCGTAGGCGAGATCGCCGCCGCGCACGTGGCCGGGGTGTTGTCGCTCGACGCCGCCGCGAAGCTCGTGTCCGCCCGCGCCCGCCTCATGCAGGCGTTGCCCGTCGGCGGAGCGATGGCCGCCCTCCAGGCCACCGAGGACGAAGTCCTTCCGCATCTCACCGACGGCGTCGGCATCGCGGCGATCAACGGTCCGCGGTCCGTCGTGGTATCCGGAGGGGAGGACGCGGTCACCGCGATCGCCGAGGTCTTCCGGCAGCAGGGCCGCAAGACCTCCCGGCTGAAGGTCAGCCACGCGTTCCACTCGCCGCTGATGGACCCCATGCTGGAGGAGTTCGCACAAGACGTCCGCGGGCTGACCTTCGAGAAGCCGCAGATTCCGGTGGTCTCCAATCTCACCGGCCTCCTGGCCGAGCCCTACACCCCCGAGTACTGGGTGCGGCACGTCCGTGAAGCGGTCCGCTTCGCCGACGGCGTCCGGACCCTCCATGACCTGGGCGTGACCACGTTCGTCGAGATCGGCCCGGGCGGCGTGCTGAGCGCCCTGGCCCAAGGCTGCCTGGACGACGACGTGGTCACCGTGCCCGCTCTGCGTGCCGACCGCCCCGAGCGGGCCGCACTCGTCGCCGCCGTCTCCGAACTGCACGCACACGGTGTCTCCCCGGACTGGCACGCCTTCTTCCCCGGCGCGCGCCGCGTCGACCTGCCCACCTACGCCTTCCAGTACGAGCGCTACTGGCTCGACATCTCGCCGGCCGCTCCCCGTGACGTCCGCGCCGCCGGCCTGGGCGCGGCCGACCATCCGCTGCTGGGCGCCGCCGTCTCCCTGGCCGGCGGCGACGAGCGGCTGCTGACGGGTCGGCTGTCCCTGCGCACGCACCCGTGGCTGAGCGACCACGCCGTGCTAGGAACCGTGCTGCTGCCAGGCACCGTGTTCGTCGAACTGGCCGTGCGCGCCGCCGACGAAGCCGGCTGCGAACTGCTGGAGGACCTCACCCTCGAAGCGCCCCTGCTGGTGCCCGAGAAGGGTGGCGTCGCGGTTCAGGTGTGGGTCGGCGCGGCCGACGGCACCGGCCGCAGGCCGCTGACCGTGCACTCGCGCCCCGAGGACGACACCGACCTGCCGTGGGTCCGCCACGCGACCGGCTTCATCACCGAAGGGACCGAAGGGACAGGCGCCGCGGCCGCCGGCCGGGCGCTCACGGCGTGGCCGCCGGCGGGCGCCGAGCCGGTCGACCTGGACGGCTTCTACGACCGGCTGGCCGCCCTCGGCCTGGCCTACGGACCGGCGTTCCGTGGACTGCGGAGCGCCTGGCGCGCGGGCGAGGAGGTCTTCGCGGAGGTCGCCCTTCCCGACGGCACGGACACCGGTTCCTTCCTCCTGCACCCGGCTCTGCTGGACGCGGCGCTGCACGCGATCGGCTTGGGCGGCGCGGACGGCTCCCTCATGGCCGAGGCGGACGGGCCGCTCCTGCCGTTCGCCTGGTCCGGGGTGTACGTGCGCGCCATGGGAGCGTCCACCGTACGGGTCAGGCTGGCGCCGGCCGGTACGAACGCGGTGTCCTTGCTGGTGGCCGACGGCGCCGGCGAGCCGGTGGCGTCCGTCGAGTCGCTGACACTGCGCGCGGTGTCGGCCGAGCAGCTCCGCAAGCGATCCGGTGAAGCGATGTTCACCGTCGAACGGGTGCCGCTGACCCTGCCCTCCGACGACGCGGACGGGACGGCGGTCTCGTACGTCCCGGACATCGCCGCACTGGCTGAGGCCGACGGGCAGCCACAGCCGGACGTGGTCGTGGTCCCGTGCCCCGACGGCCCGGAAGGGGCGACCGGGGCCGAGCGGGTCCGTGCGGTCACCACCGACGTGCTGCGGCTGGTTCAGCGCTGGTTCGCCCAGGACCGGGCGTCGCGCCTCGTTCTGGTGGCGCGCTGTGACGACCTCGCGCACGCCGCGGCGGCCGGACTGGTCCGCTCGGCCCAGGCGGAGAACCCCGGCCGGATCGTGCTGCTCGAAAGCGACCGCCCGGACGAGGCGGCCGCGTTCGTGCCCGGCGTCGTGCTGTCCGGCGAGCCCCATGTCGTCGTCCGCGAAGGGGAGGCCGGCGCACCGCGCCTGGCCCGCGCCGCCTCCCCGGCAACGGAGGACGCGGCCACCGGCCCCGCGGACGAAGCGGCCTCCGCCCTCGCCGAGGGCGCTGCCTTCGGCCTCGGCACCGTGCTGCTCACCGGCGCCTCCGGCGCGTTGGGCAAAACCCTCGCCCGTCACCTGGTGACCGGACACGGCGTGCGCCGACTGCTGCTCGTCAGCCGCCGTGGCGCGGACGCCCCGGGCGCAGCGGACCTGAAGGCCGAACTCGCGGCGCTCGGCGCCGAAGCGACGTGGGCGGCCTGCGACCTCGCCGACCGTGACGCCGTCGCCCGGCTGCTGGCCGCCACCCCGGTCGACTCCGTGGTGCACAGCGCCGGCGTGCTCGACGACGGCGTGATCGCCGCGCTGACCCCGGAGCGCGTGGGCGCCGTCCTCGCGCCCAAGGCCGACGCCGTGCTCAACCTGCACGAGCTCACCGGCCCGAGCACGACGTTCGTGCTGTTCTCCTCCGCCGCGGGCGTCTTCGGCAACCCCGGCCAGGGCAACTACGCCGCGGCCAACGCCTTCCTCGACGCCTTCGCCCGCCGCCGCCACGCCCAGGGGCGGCCCACGGTCTCGCTGGCGTGGGGCCTGTGGGAGCAGGAGGGTGCCATGGCCGACGCCCTCGACGAGACGGGCAGGTCGCGAATGGCACGCTCCGGCGTCCTGCCGCTGCCCACCGAGGAAGGCCTGAGGCTGTTCGACGCGGCTCTCGCCTCGGACGAGCCCGTGCTCGTACCGGTCCGCCTCGACAGCGCGGCCCTGCGGAACCGGACGGCAGAAACCGTACCGGCCCTTCTGCGCGGACTCGTCCGCGTCTCCGTGCGCGGCACAGCCCAGCGCGGCGCCACCGGATCCCTGGTCGAACGCCTCGCCGGGCTGGCCGCCGACGAGCGCGACGAGGCGCTCCTGGATCTGGTCCGGGCCGAAGTCGCCGCTGTGCTCGGTCATTCCTCGCCCCGGGCCGTCCAGCCCGCGCACGCCTTCCAGGACCTGGGCTTCGACTCGCTGACGGCCGTGGAGCTGCGCAACCGGCTCGCCACGGCCACCGATCTGCGCCTGCCCGCCACCGTCGTCTTCGACCACCCCACCCCCACCGCCCTCGCCCGGCACATCGGCACCGAACTCCTCGGCGAGGTCCCGGCCCCCACGGCCGCGACCGCGGCGCGGCAGACCGCGGCCGCCGCCGACGAGCCGATCGCCATCGTCGGCATGAGCTGCCGCCTCCCGGGCGGGGTGCGCTCGCCGGAGGACCTGTGGCGACTGGTGGCCTCCGGCCGGGACGGCATCTCCCGGTTCCCGGACAACCGCGGCTGGGACGTCGACGGGCTCTACGACCCCGACCCCGAGCGCCTCGGCAAGACCTACGCGCGCGACGGCGGCTTCCTGCACGAGGCGGCCGAGTTCGACGCCGGCTTTTTCGGCATCAGCCCCCGCGAGGCCCTGGCGATGGACCCGCAGCAGCGGCTGCTGCTTGAGGCGTCCTGGGAGGCGTTCGAACGGGCCGGGATCGACCCGACGACGGTCCGGGGCAGCCGTACCGGCGTCTTCACGGGCCTGATGTACCACGACTACGGCCAAGGCCCGCGCGAACTGCCCGAGGGTGTCGAGGGCCTGCTCGCCACCGGAGTCTCCGGCAGCGTCGCCTCCGGGCGCGTGTCCTACACCTTCGGCCTGGAGGGCCCCGCCGTCACGGTCGACACGGCCTGCTCGTCGTCGCTCGTCGCCCTGCACCTGGCCGTCCAGGCGCTGCGGAGCGGCGAGTGCACGATGGCGCTGGCCGGCGGCGTCACGGTCATGGCCGGCCCGACGGTCTTCGTGGAGTTCAGCCGGCAGCGTGGGCTGTCGCCCGACGGGCGGTGCAAGGCGTTCGCGGCCGGGGCCGACGGCACGGGCTGGGGCGAGGGCGTCGGCATGCTGCTGGTGGAACGGCTGTCCGACGCCCGTCGGAACGGCCACAAGGTGCTGGCCGTCGTGCGGGGCTGTGCGGTCAACCAGGACGGTGCGTCCAACGGTCTGACCGCGCCGAACGGTCCCTCGCAGCAGCGGGTGATCCGGCAGGCGCTGGCGTCCGCCGGGCTCACACCGGCCGACGTGGACGCCGTCGAGGCCCATGGCACGGGCACCAGGCTCGGCGACCCGATCGAGGCTCAGGCGCTCCTCGCGACGTACGGGCAGGAGCGGCCCGGAGGACAGCCGCTGTGGCTGGGCTCGCTGAAGTCCAACATCGGCCACACGCAAGCCGCCGCTGGCGTCGCAGGTGTGATCAAGATGGTCATGGCCATGCGCCACGGAGTGCTCCCGCGGACCCTGCACGTCGACGAACCCACACCGCACGTCGACTGGTCTGCCGGAGACGTCCGGCTGCTGACCGAGGCCGTCGACTGGCCCGAGACGGACCGCCCGCGCCGTGCTGCAGTGTCGTCCTTCGGCGTCAGCGGTACCAACGCCCACACGATCATCGAGCAGGCCCCCGCGACCGAGGAACTGCCCCCGGCGCCCGACTCCGGCTCGGCCGTGCCGTGGGTGCTCTCCGGCAGGACCGATGCAGCGCTGCGGGCGCAGGCCGCCCGTCTCGCCTCCTTCCTGGACGACAACGACGGTGACAACGACGGCGAGGTGGTCCCGACGGCCGACGCGGCGTACTCGCTGGCCACGACCAGGGCGGCCTTCGAACACCGCGCCGTGGTGGTCGCGGAGACCCCCGACGAGCTCCGGCAGGGACTGGCCGGTGTCGTCGACGGCGCCACGCCGCCCGGGGTGGTGACCGGCACCGCACGCACCGGCGGCAAGACCATTTTCGTCTTCCCCGGGCAAGGGTCGCAGTGGGTGGGCATGGCCGCCGAACTGCTGGAGACCTCCTCAGTCTTCCGCGACCGGATCGACGCCTGCGAGCGCGCCCTCACGCCGCACGTGGACTGGTCGTTGACCTCGGTGCTGCGCGGCACGTCCGAGGTCGAGCAGGACCGGGTCGACGTGCTGCAGCCCGTGCTGTGGGCGATGACGGTCGCCCTGGCCGAGGTGTGGCGCTCCTTCGGAGTGACCCCCGACGCGGTCGTCGGGCACTCCCAGGGCGAGATCTCCGCGGCGGTGGTCGCCGGAGCGGTCTCCCTGGAGGACGGGGCGCGCATCGTGGTGCGGCGCAGCCTCGCGGTGCGCGAACTCCAGGGCCGCGGCGGTATGGCCTCGGTGACGCTCCCGGACGAGGAGGCGCAGGAACTGATCGGCAGGTGGGCCGGCCGCCTCGGCATCGGCGCCGTGAACGGACCCGCCACCGTCGTGGTCTCCGGGGACACCGACGCCCTCGACGAACTCCTCGTGCACTGCCGACAGGAGGGCATCCAGGCCCGCAAGGTCGCCGTCGACTACGCCGCGCACTCTCCGCAGATCGAACGCGTAGAAGCGCGGGCGAGTGAAGGGTTCGCCGGCATCAGCCCGCTCCCCGGCTCCGTGCCCTTCTACTCCACGGTGACAGGCGGGAAGCTGGACGCGGCCGAACTCGGCTCCGGCTACTGGTACCGCAACATGCGGCAGACGGTACGGTTCCACGACGCGACCCGGGCCGCCCTGGCCGACGGGCACGACGTGTTCGTCGAAGTCAGCCCGCACCCAGTCCAGTTGGCGGGCATCCAGGACACCATCGAGGCCGCCGAGGCTGAGGCCGCGGTCGTACCGACGCTGCGCCGCCGCGATGGCGGGCGGCACCGGCTGATGCTGTCCCTGGCCCAGGCCCACGTGCACGGCGTCGCCATCGACTGGGACGCCGTCCTGCCGGGCGCGCGCCGCGCCGACCTCCCGACCTACGCGTTCCAGCGTGAGCGGTACTGGCTGGAGGCGGGCGCTCCGGCCGGTGACGTGCGGGCGGCAGGGCTGGACGCCGCCGACCACCCGCTCCTGGACGCGGCGGTGGAGCTGCCGGACGCCGGCGGCCACCTGCTCACCGGGCTGCTGTCCCTGCAGGCCCAGCCCTGGCTGGCCGACCACGCGGTGCTCGGCACGGTGCTGCTGCCGGGCACGGCCTTCGTGGAACTGGCCGCCCACGCCGCGGCCGAGACCGGCTGCGACCTGGTCGAGGAGCTCACCCTGCAGGCACCGCTGGTGCTGCCCGAGCACGGCGGCGTCGCGCTCCAGGTCCTCGTGGGCGCCCAGGACGCCTCCGGCCGCCGCCCGTTGAGCGTGCACTCGCGATCCGGGGACGGCCCCTGGATCCGCAACGCCACCGGTGTCCTGGCCACCGGGGGAGCCCCCTCCGGCACCGACCTGAGCAGCTGGCCCCCGGCCGACGCCCAGCCGGTGGACCTGGACGGCTTCTACGACCGCCTTGCGGACCTCGGCCTGAGCTACGGCCCGTTCTTCCAGGGGCTGCGTGCCGCCTGGCGCGGCCACGACGCGGTCTACGCCGAACTCGCCTTCCCCGACGAGGCGCAGGCGGACGCGGACGCGTTCGGCGTGCACCCGGCCCTGCTCGACTCCGCGCTGCACGCGCTGGGCGCGGGCGGCCTCGTACCGGCCGCCGACGGGCCCCTGCTGCCCTTCGCGTGGTCCCGCGTCACGCTGCACGGAACCGGAGCAGCGGGCCTGCGGGTACGGCTCTCCCCGGCCGGTGGGGACGCGGTACGGCTGGAGGCCGCCGACGGCACGGGCCGTCCCATCATTTCGGTCGAGTCGCTGACGCTGCGCCCGGTGTCGGCCGAGCAGCTGCGCACGAGCTCCCGGGATTCCCTGTACACCGTGGAGTGGGCACCGTTCGCCGTCACGGCCGACGCGCAAACACGGGTCGTACGGGCCTACGACGATATCGCCGCCCTCCTCGCCGCCCTCGCGGCGGAGACCGGGGCGCGGGCGGATACGGACGCCGTCGTCGTCCCCTGCCCCGGCGGCTCGGGTACCGATGCCGAGCAGGTCCGGAGCGTCCTCGCCGAAGTGCTCGGGCTGGTCCAGTGGTGGCTCGCCGAGGACCGGCCTGCCCGCCTGGTGCTGGTGACCCGGGGCGCGGTCGCCGCCGGGGACGAGCCGGAAGGGGGCGACCCGGTGCAGGCGGCCGTGTGGGGCCTGGTCCGGTCGGCACAGTCGGAGAACCCGGACCGCATGATCCTCCTCGACACCGACGAGAACGCCGATGTAGAGCAGGTCGCAGCGACAGCCGTCCCCCGGCTCCTCGCCTCCGAGGAGCCGCAGGCGGCGCTCCGCGGCGACGCGCTCCTGCTGCCCCGGCTCGCCAGAGCCGCCGCCGACCTCCCGCGGGCCACCCCGGACTTCGGGACCGGCACAGTGCTCCTGACCGGCGCGTCCGGCGCCCTGGGTGGGCTCGTCGCCCGGCACCTGGTCGCCGAGCACGGCGTGCGTGACCTGCTGCTGATGAGCCGGCGCGGCGCGGACGCCGAGGGTGCGGCGGAGCTTCAGGCGGAACTGACCGTCGCGGGTGCCGAAGTCCTCTGGGCCGCCTGCGACGTGGCCGACCGGAACGCCCTCGCCGAGGTGCTGTCCGGCACGCCGGTGACGGCCGTCGTCCACACGGCCGGCGTCCTCGACGACGGCGTGATCGGTTCGCTCACGCCGCAGCGCCTGGAGAAGGTGCTGCGCCCCAAGGTCGACGCGGTGCTGAACCTGCACGAGCTGGCGGGCGACGTGTCGGCATTCGTGGTCTTCTCCTCGCTCGCGGGTACGCTCGGCACCCCCGGCCAGGCCAACTACGCCGCGGCCAACGCCTTCCTGGACGCCTTCGCCCGGCACCGCCGCGCCCAGGGGCTGCCCGCGGTGTCGCTGCCGTGGGGCCTGTGGCGGCGCACCGGCACCATGACCGAGGCACTCGGCGGCGCCGACCGGACCCGGCTCGCCCGCGGCGGCGTGCTGCCACTGTCCGACGAGGACGGCCTGGAACTCCTCGACGCCGCGCTCGCGCTGCAGGAGCCCCTGGTGGTGGCGGCACGGCTGGACCTCGCCGCCCTGCGGAACGCGACCTCACCGGTGCCGCCGCTGCTCAGGGCGCTCGTCGGCGGCCGGCCGCGGCGTACGGACCGGGCGGCTTCCGTACCGCTGGCGCAGCGGATCGCGGGCCTGCCCGAGAGCGAGCGCGAGGAGGCCGTCCTGGACCTCGTCCGCTCCGAGGTTGCCGCCGTCCTCGGCCACGGCTCGGCCAAGGCCGTCCAGCCCGACCAGGCCTTCGGCGACCTGGGCTTCGACTCGCTGACCGCGGTGGAGCTCCGTAACCGGATGAACAAGGCCACCGGCCTGCGGCTGCCCGCGACGCTGGTCTTCGACCACCCGACGCCATCGGTGCTCGCGCGGCGGGTGCTGAAGGACCTCCCCGGTGGTACGGCCGGGACGGGGCCCGCCTTCGACGAGCTCGACCGCCTCGCCGCCGCCCTCGACGGCGCCGGAGCGGACGGCGTCGACAACGTCACCCGAACCAAGATCAACATGCGTCTCCAGGCACTGCTCGCCCGCTGGAACGGGGACGAGCCGGCCGATCCGGGAGGCGCCGGCGGAGCCGAGGACGAAGACGACCTCAGCTCGGCGAGCGACGAAGAGCTGTACGAGCTCCTCGACGACGAACTCGGCATCTCCTGAACTGCGCAGGCCAAAGGGGGCGGGCGACACCGATGATGAACGAAGACAAGCTCCGGGACTACCTCAAGCGGGCCACCACGGACCTGCGCCAGGTTCGGCGGCGGGTGCGCGAGCTGGAGGCCCGCGACCAGGAGCCGATCGCCATCGTGGGCATGAGCTGCCGGTTCCCCGGCGGCGTCGGCTCCCCCGAGGAGCTGTGGCGGCTGCTGGCCGAGGGCAAGGACGCCATCTCGCAGTTTCCCGATGACCGCGGCTGGGACGTCGACGCGCTCTACGACCCCGACCCCGAGCAGCCCGGCAAGGTCTACACCCGGCAGGGCGGCTTCCTGCGCGACGCGGCGGACTTCGACGCGGACTTCTTCGGGATCTCGCCGCGCGAGGCGCTGGCCATGGACCCTCAGCAGCGGCTGCTGCTGGAGACCGCCTGGGAGGCCTTCGAGCACGCGGGCATTGACCCCGCCACCCTCAAGGGCAGTCGCACCGGCGTCTTCGCCGGCCTGATGTACCACGATTACGCCTTCACGCCCGGCGTCCTCCCTGAAGGGGTCGAGGGGCTGATGAGCACCGGCAACTCCGGCAGCGTCGCCTCCGGGCGCATCGCCTACACCTTCGGCTTCGAGGGCCCCGCGGTCACCGTCGACACCGCCTGCTCGTCCTCGCTCGTCGCCCTGCACCTCGCCGTGCAGGCGCTGCGGGGCGGCGAGTGCTCCATGGCGCTCGCCGGCGGCGTGACGGTCATGGCGGGCCCGAGCGCCTTCGTCGAGTTCAGCCGCCAGCGCGGACTCGCCCCCGACGGCCGCTGCAAGTCCTTCGCGGCGGCGGCGGACGGTGCGTCCTGGTCCGAAGGGACCGGCCTGCTGCTCGTGGAGCGGCTGCGGGACGCCCGCCGGCTCGGCCACAAGGTGCTCGCTGTCGTCCGGAGCAGCGCCGTCAACCAGGACGGCGCGTCCAACGGCCTGACCGCGCCGAACGGCCCCTCGCAGCAGCGCGTGATCCTCGAAGCGCTGGCCGGCGCCAGGCTGTCCGCCGAGGAGGTCGACGCCGTCGAGGCTCACGGCACCGGCACGAACCTCGGCGACCCGATCGAGGCGCAGGCGCTGCTGGCGGCCTATGGACAAGAGCGCGAACGACCGCTCCTGCTCGGCTCGCTGAAGTCCAACATCGGCCACACGCAGGCCGCGGCGGGCGTCGCCGGTGTGATCAAGATGGTGCTGGCGATGCAGCACGGCGTGCTGCCGAAGACCCTCCACGTGGACCGGCCGACCCCGCAGGTCGACTGGTCGGCCGGCTCGGTCGAGCTTCTGACCGAGGCGATCGCGTGGCCGGAGACGGATCACCCGCGCCGGGCCGGGATCTCGTCGTTCGGGATCAGCGGCACCAACGCGCACGTCATCGTCGAGCAGGCGCCCGAACCGGAGGCGGAGGACCCGGCCGACGACAGGACCGAAGGCGAGGACGTGGCCGAGGAACTGCTGTGGGCCCGGACCACGGTGGTGCCGTGGGTACTCTCCGCGAAGACCGGGGAGGCGCTGCGGGAGCAGGCACATCGCCTGCTGTCGTCCGTGGACCTCGCGGCCGCGTCCCCGGCCGATGTGGGGTTCTCGCTGGCGGCCACCCGCTCGGCGCTGGAGCACCGGGCGGCGGTCGTCGGCGCGGACGGTGCTGAGCTGCGCGCGGGGCTGACCGCCCTGGCGGCGGGCGAGCCCGCGGCACAGGTGGTGACGGGGCGGGCCGGTGCCGACCGGGGCAAGGTCGGATTCCTGTTCCCGGGCCAGGGTTCGCAGCGGCTGGGGATGGGACGCGAGCTGTATACGGCGTACCCGGTGTTCGCGGCGGCCTACGACGAGGTGTGCGCGCTCCTGGATGCGCCGGTCGATGTCGATTCGGAGGAGTTGAATCAGACGGGTTCGACGCAGCCTGCGTTGTTCGCCCTCGAGGTCGCCCTTTTCCGGCTTCTCGAAATGTGGGGCATCCGGCCGGATTATGTGGCCGGTCATTCGGTGGGTGAGATTGCGGCCGCTCATGTGGCGGGTGTGTTGTCGCTCGAGGATGCGGCGAAGCTGGTGTCGGCGCGGGCAGCTTTGATGCAGGCCCTGCCTGCGGGCGGCGGGATGGCCGCGATCCAGGCCACCGAGGACGAGGTGCTGCCCTACCTGACCGACGAGGTCGGCGTCGCGGCGATCAACGGCCCTCGGTCAGTCGTGGTCTCCGGCGCCGAGGACGCGGTCGGTGACATCGGTGAGGTCTTCGCCGGTCGGGGTCGTAGGACATCCCGCCTGAAGGTCAGTCACGCGTTCCATTCGCCGTTGATGGATCCGATGCTGGAGGAGTTCGCGGAGGTCGTCGGCGGTCTGGCCTTCAACGAGCCGCGGATCCCGGTGGTCTCCAACCTCACGGGTGATCCGGCCGAGTCGTACACGGCCGAATACTGGGTGCGGCACGTCCGTGAGGCGGTCCGTTTCGCCGACGGTGTGCGGACTTTGCACGAGCTGGGTGTGACCACGTTCGTGGAGATCGGCCCCGGCGGCGTACTGAGCGCCCTCACCCAAGGCTGCCTCGACGACGCGGACATCGTCACCGTTCCCGCCCTGCGTACCGACCGTCCCGAACCACAGGCGCTCACTCTCGCCCTCGGGCAGTTGCACGTGCACGGTGTCTCCCCGGACTGGCAGGGGCTGTTCCCCGGCGCCCGGCACGTCGACCTGCCCACGTACGCCTTCCAGCGCGAGCGCTACTGGCTCGAAGGCACGGCCGCGCTCGACGTCTCCTCGGCGGGCCTGCAATCCTCCCGCCACGCCCTGCTCGGCGCGGTGGTGGAGACAGCCGGTACGCAGGACGTGCTGTTCACCGGCCGGCTGTCCCCGGACGACATGCCCTGGATCGCGGAACACACGGTCGGCGGCGTGCCGGTGCTCCCGGTCGCCGCGTTCGTGGAACTCGCCCTGTCCGCGGGACGGCAGACCGGGTTCCCGCACCTGGAACAGCTGGACGTGGACGCCCCGCTGGTCCTGGCCGAACAGGGCGCCGTCCACATCCAGGTGCAGGTCGGCGCGGGCGACGACCCCGACCGGCGCTCGGTGCGCGTCTTCAGCCGGCCGGCCGCGGGCGGCACCGGCGAGCCGTGGATCTGCCACGCCACCGGAGAGCTCACCCGGAACGCTCCGGCGCCGGAGTTCGACATGATGACGTGGCCGCCGACGGGTGCCGAACCCGTCGACGTCGAGGGCCGTCCGGGTCTGCGCGCCGCCTGGCGCGCCAGGGACGAGCTGTACGCCGAGGCCGTACTGACTGTCGCGGAGCGGGACCGGGCGGACCGCTACGGCCTGCACCCCGTACTGCTGGACGCCGCCCTCGGCATGCTGGCGTCGGACCGCGCCGAAGACCCCGGCGAGGTGCTCATGCCCCACGCCTGGAGCGGCATCTCCGTGCACGCTCCGGGGCCCGGGGCCGTACGCATACGCATCCGGCCCGCCGCCGACGACACGGTGACGATCGAACTTTCCGACGCCGACGGCTCTCCCGTCGCCTCGGTCGCGTCCGTCCGGACACGGTCGATGTCCCCGCATCAGGTGCTGGCCTCGCGCGTGGCGCACCAGGACTGGCTGTTCGAGGTCGATTGGGTCGAGCACACCGCGGCTTCCGCACCCGCCACCACTCCCGAAGCCGCGTGGGTGGTCCTGGGCAACGAGGGTTCCCACTCCGACCTCGACGGGCTCCGCAGAGCAGTCGAGCGCGGTGCGCCCACGCCGGCCCACGTCCTCCTGCCCTGCGCCCCGAGCGAGGGCGAGACCGCCGCCGCGGCGCGCGGGCTGCTGGCCGAAGTACTGTCGGCCGTCCAGGAGTGGGTCGCCGACGAGCGGTTCTCCGACGCGCGGCTCGTCGTGATGACGCGCGGAGCCGTCGAGCTGGACGGCACAGCTCTGGACCTCGCGCACGTCGCGGTCTCCGGTCTCGTGAAGTCGGCCCAGACCGAGCACCCTGACCGGCTCCTGCTCGTCGACGCGGACGACTCGGTCACGAACGGCAGCCTCGACCCGACGCTGGCCGCGGCGCTCGCCGCTCTGGACGAGCCGCAGGCCGCGGTGCGCGACGGAAAGCTGTACGTGCCACGCCTCGCCCGGATCACCCGGCCCGAGGAGCCCACCGGTCACGCGTGGGACCCCGAGGGGACCGTGCTGCTCACCGGCGCGGCCGGTGGCCTCGGACGATCGGTCGCCCGGCACCTCGTCGCCGAACACGGCGCACGGAGGCTGCTGCTGGCCAGCCGCCGCGGCCCCGCGGCCGAAGGCATCGGCGAACTCGTCGCCGCCCTCTCCGAACTGGGCGCAGAGGTCGACGTGGCCGCCTGCGACATCACGGACCGGGACGCCCTCGCCGAACTGCTGGCCTCCGTCCCGGCCGAGCACCCGCTCGTGGCCGTGGTGCACGCGGCGGCGGTCCTGGACGACGGCGTGGTCACCGCCCTGACCCCGGAGCGCCTGGACACCGTGCTGCGGCCGAAGGCCGACGGGGCGCTGCACCTGCACGAGCTGACCCGGGACCTGGACCTCTCCGCGTTCGTGCTCTTCTCCTCCCTCGCCGGAGTCCTGGGCAGTGCGGGCGCGGCGAGCTACGCCGCCGCGAACGCCTTCCTCGACGGGCTGGCGCGGCAGCGCCGGGCCGCCGGTCTGCCCGGGACCTCACTGGCGTGGGGCCTGTGGACGGACAGCGGCGGCATGGGCGACCGGATCACCGACGCCGACCGTAACCGGATGGGGCGAGCCGGAGTCGTGCCGTTCACTCCGGCGGAGGGGCTGGCCCTGTTCGACGCCGCCCTCACCGTGGACCGGCCGGTGATCGTGCCGGTCCGGCTGGACGTTCCAGGACTGCGCGCCATGGCCCGCGCCGGCATGCTGCCCGCCGTCCTCCGCGGCCTCGTCGGCGACACCGGTGCCGCGGCCGGGGGGGGCGGGGGCCGGGGCCGGGGCTACCGCGGTCTCGGCGCGCGTCGCGGCCGTGGTCCGGGTGGTCCTGCGGACCGCCCGCCTCGACGGGGACGCGCGGGC
>NZ_JBHYXD010000001.1:291715-298805 GCF_042751995.1 Streptomyces sp. NPDC059371
CGTGTTCGCCCCCCGGGCTAATAGTATAATTTTGAGAGACCCCTAAAAATTAAAGCGGCTGTTGTTCGGTGGTGGGGGCGCCCACCCACTCCCCCCACCTGGCCCCCCTGCCCCCCCCCCCCGCGGCGGCGCCTCCCCCACCCCCCGGCCCCCCCCGCGGCCGCCCCGCGGCCGCAGGGACCCCCGCCCTGGCCCGCCGCCTCGCCGGGATACCGGAGGCCGACCAGGAGAAGGTCCTGCTGGACCTGGTGCGCCACCAGGCGGCAGCCGCCCTCGGCCACGCCACCGCTGCGCGCATCGAGCCCACCACGGCCTTCAAGGACATCGGCTTCGACTCCCTGACCGCCGTGGAACTGCGCAACCGGCTCAAGGCCGCGACCGGGCTCCGGCTCAAGCCCACCCTTGTATTCGACCACCCCAACCCCGTCGCGATCGCCCGTCTCCTCCACAAGGACCTGGTGCTCGACCTAACAGCCGAGGCCCCGCCCGTGTTCGCCGAACTGGACCGGCTGGAGGCGCAGCTCGCCGCGCTCGCCCCGGAGGACGCGGTGCGGGACGAGGTCACCGCCCGGCTCAAGGCGCTGCTCTGGAAGTGGACGGACACCCATCAGGACGCCGCGGTGAACACCGCCGACGCCGGCCCCGGCACCGACCGCGACATCGACCTGGACCGGATCGACACCGCCACCGACGACGAGATGTTCGACCTCATCGACCAAGAGCTTGGGTCCCGCTGACTCACCTCACGCACTGCTACCGAGGACGTAAAACATGTCGAACGACGACAAGCTCAGGGATTACCTCAAGCGCGTGATGGTGGACCTGCGCCAGACCCGCAGGCAGCTGGGTGAGCTGGAGGCGAAGGACACCGAGCCCATCGCCGTCGTCGGGATGGCCTGCCGCTACCCGGGCGGCGTCGGCTCGCCCGAGGACCTGTGGCAATTGGTCGCCTCGGGTGGCGACGGAGTGTCCGGGTTCCCCACCGACCGCGGCTGGGACCTGGACACGATCTACGACCCCGAGCCCGGGCGGACGGGCCGCACGTACGTGCGCGAGGGCGGATTCCTCTACGACGCCGGCGAGTTCGACCCCGCGTTCTTCGGGATCTCCCCCCGCGAGGCACTGGTCATGGACCCGCAGCAGCGGCTGCTCCTGCAGACCTCCTGGGAGGCCCTCGAACGCGCGGGCATCGACCCCGTCACCGCACGCGGCACCCGGGTCGGCGTGTTCGTCGGCACCAACGGACAGGACCACGCCTACCTCCAGCGGCAGGGCGACAGCGACATCGAGGGCCACCTCGTCACCGCGAACACCGCAGCCGTGGTGTCCGGCCGCATCTCCTATGCCCTCGGTCTCGAAGGCCCGGCGGTCACCGTCGACACGGCCTGCTCGTCCTCGCTGGTGGCGCTCCACCTGGCCGCCCAGGCGCTGCGCCGCGGCGAGTGCTCGCTCGCCCTGGCCGGCGGCGTGACCGTGATGGCCACGCCGAACACCTTCATCGCGTTCAGTGCCCAGCGCGGCCTGTCGTCCGACGGCCGCTGCCGCGCGTTCTCCTCGACCGCCGACGGCACGGGCATGTCCGAAGGCGTCGGTGTGCTCCTGCTGGAGCGGTTGTCCGACGCCCGCCGGCTCGGCCACGACGTGCTCGCCGTCATCCGCGGCAGCGCCGTCAACCAGGACGGCGCCTCCAACGGCCTCACGGCCCCGAACGGCCCGTCGCAGGAGCGCGTGATCCGGCAGGCGCTGGAGAACGCACGCCTGACAGCCTCCCAGGTCGACGCGGTCGAGGCGCACGGCACGGCCACCACCCTCGGCGACCCGATCGAGGCGGAGGCACTGCTCGCCACGTACGGTCACGAGCACTCGGGCGACCGGCCGCTGTGGCTGGGATCCATCAAGTCCAACATCGGTCACACGCAGGCCGCCGCGGGTGTCGCCGGTGTGATCAAGATGGTGATGGCCATCCGCAACGGCGTCCTGCCGCGGACGCTGCACGTGGACGAGCCGACCGCTCAGGTCGACTGGTCGGCGGGCGGCGTCAAGCTCCTGACCGAGGCCGTCCAGTGGCCCGAGTCGGACCACCCCCGCCGCGCCGCGGTCTCGTCCTTCGGTGTCAGCGGTACCAACGCGCACACGATCATCGAGCAGGCCCCGGCCCTCGACGAAGAGCCCGCCGTGGAGCCGGTCGGGGTCCCGACCGCCGGCGCGCTGCCGTGGGTGCTCTCGGCGAAGAGCGACGCGGCGCTGCGCGCCCAGGCGGAGCGTCTGCTCTCCTTCCTGGAGGACGGCCGGAGCGGCCCCGGGAGCACCCCGGCCGACTTCGGCTTCTCCCTCGCCACGACGCGCACCGCCTGGGACCGCAGGGCGGCCGTCGTCGGAGAGAGCCTGGAGGAACTCGCCGAAGGCGCACGGGCATTGGCGTCCGGCACCCCGTCCGCGGCCGTCGTCCACAACGTGGCCCGCCACGGCGACAAGACCGGGTTCCTGTTCTCCGGCCAGGGCTCGCAGCGGCCCGGCATGGGGCGCGAACTCTACGACGCCTTTCCGGTGTTCGCGGCGGCGTACGACGAGATCCGCGCCCATCTCGACGTCACGCTCGACGTCGACGCGGAGGAGTTGAACCAGACAGGTTGCACCCAACCGGCGTTGTTCGCCGTCGAGGTGGCCCTGTTCCGGCTTCTCGAATCGTGGGGTGTGCGGCCGGATTATGTGGCTGGTCATTCGGTGGGTGAGATCGCGGCCGCGCATGTGGCGGGGGTGTTGTCGCTCGCGGATGCGGCGAAGTTGGTGTCGGCGCGTGCCGCGTTGATGCAGGCCCTGCCCGCGGGCGGCGCCATGGTGGCGGTCCAGGCGACCGAGGACGAGATACTGCCGCACCTGTCCGACGGCGTCGGCATCGCGGCGGTCAACGGGCCTCGGTCCGTCGTCGTCTCCGGGGCCGAGGATGCCGTACTGGAGATCGCCGAGGTCTTCACCCGGCAGGGTCGTAGGACGTCTCGTCTGAAGGTCAGTCACGCGTTCCATTCGCCGTTGATGGATCCGATGCTGGAGGACTTCGCGGAGGTCGTTCGCGGGCTGGTCTTCGACGAGCCGCGGATTCCTGTGGTCTCGAACTTCACCGGGCGTCTGGCCGAGGCGTACACGCCCGAGTACTGGGTGCGGCACGTCCGTGAGGCGGTCCGCTTCGCCGACGGCGTGCGGACCATGCACGAGCTGGGCGTGACGACCTTCGTGGAGATCGGACCAGGCGGTGTCCTCAGCGCGCTCGTCCAGGGCTGTGTGGACGACGCGGTTGTCGTGCCCGTGCTGCGCGCTGACCGCCCCGAGCCGCAGGCCCTCGTCACCGCCCTCGCCGAACTGCACGTCAGCGGCGCAGAAGTGGACTGGCACGCCTTCTTCCCGGGCGCCCGGCGCGTCACCCTGCCCACCTACGCCTTCCAGCAGGAGCGCTACTGGCTGGAGGCCCCCGAGGCCGAGACGGCCGCCGTGGACGCGGTCGACGCCGAGTTCTGGGCGAGCGTCGAGCGCGAGGACGCCCAGTCCCTCGCCGCCACGCTGGGGCTGAGCCCCGAGGAACTAAACGTCGTAGTACCGAAGTTGTCGGCCTGGCGGGGTCGGCGGCGCGAGCAGTCCGTCGTGGACGGCTGGCGCTACAAACTGGCCTGGCAACCGCTGAACGGCCTGTCCGCAGGCGACCTGTCCGGCAGCACATGGCTGTTCGCCGCGCCCGAGGGCGACGAATGGGCCGGCACGGTTCGCGCGGCCCTGGCTGGACGCGGCGCGTCCCTGATCCCGCTGACGGTCGGCGACGACGCCGACCGCGCGTCCCTGACCGACGAGCTGACCCGGGCCGCGGCCGAAGCCGGATCGCTTGACGGCGTCCTGTCCCTGCTCGCGACCGACGAGACCGCCTCGCCCGAACACCCCGCGCTCTCGCAGGGCCTCGCGCAGACCGTGGCCCTGGCCCAGGCACTTGGCGACGTGGGCATCGACGCGCCGCTGTGGTGCGCCACCCGCGGCGCGGCCGCCACCGGCCGCGCGGACGACGCACCGCTCAGCGCGATGCAGAACCAGGTGTGGGGCCTCGGCCGCGCCCTGGCCCTGGAGCACGCCCGGCGCTGGGGCGGCCTGATCGACCTGCCCGCGGCCGTCGACGAGCGTGCCGCCGTCCGTATCGCCGCCGTACTGAGCCAGGGAGCCGGCGCTGCCGATGGCCCGGAGGACCAGGTCGCCGTCCGCGCCACCGGCGTGTTCACCGCCCGGCTCGCTCACGCCCGAAGCGGCGCCGGTCGGCCCTGGACACCGCGCGGCACGGTGCTGGTCACCGGTGGTACGGGTGCGTTGGGCGGGCACGTCGCCCGCTGGCTCGCCGGTGCCGGTGCCGAGCACCTGGTGCTCACCAGCCGCCGGGGCGCCGACGCGCCCGGCGCGACCGCGCTCAGGGCCGAACTGGAGGAGCTGGGAGCGCGCGTCACCCTCGCCGCGTGCGACGTCGCCGACCGCGAAGCGGTGGCGGCGCTGCTCGCCGAGCACACCTTCACCTCCGTCTTCCACACCGCGGGCGTGGAACAGTTTGCCCCCTTCGACGAGTTGACGCCGGCCGACTTCGCCCGCACGGTGGCGGCGAAGGCCGGCGGCGCCGCGCACCTGGACGAACTGCTCTGCGACCGTGAGCTCGACGCCTTTGTCATGTTCTCCTCGATCGCCGGCGTGTGGGGAAGCGGACTGCAGGCCGCCTACGCGGCCGGCAACGCCTTCCTCGACGGACTCGCCGCCCGGCGGAGGGCCCGGGGCATGACCGCGACCGCGATCGCCTGGGGTCCGTGGGCCGACGGTGGCATGGTCACCGACGCCGACAGGGAGCACCTGCGCCGCCGCGGCGTCGTCACCCTGCCCGCCGCACTCGCCGTGACCGCGGTCCAGCGCGCCCTGGACTGCGACGACACCGCGGTCGTCGTGGCCGACATCGACTGGGAGCGGTTCATCGGACCGTTCACCCTCGGCCGCCCGAGCGCCCTGCTGTCCGAGTTGCCCGAGGTGCGCCGCGCCGGCGCCACCGCACCGGCCGATGCCGCCACCGGCGCCGCGCCCCTGGCGGCCCGACTCGCCGGACTGCCGGAGGCCGAGCGCACGGAGATTCTGATCGACCTGGTCCGCGCGCACGTCGCGGCCGTCCTGGGCCACTCCTCGGCGGTGGAGGTCGAGCCCGACCGGGCCTTCAAGGACCTCGGCTTCGACTCCCTGACCGCCGTCGAACTCCGCAATAAGGTGAACACGGCGACCGGTCTCGCGCTGCCGCCCACGCTGGTCTTCGACTACCCCAACACCACGGCGCTCGCCCGCTTCCTGCAGAGCGAGCTGCTCGGATCGACGGCCGCCGTGGAGCAGGAGCGGCATGGGTCCGCCGACGACGAGCCCATCGCCATCGTGGCGATGAGCTGCCACCTGCCCGGCGGCGTCGACTCGCCCGAGGCGCTGTGGGACCTGGTGACGTCCGGCGGCGACGCCATCTCCGCCTTCCCGTCGAACCGCGGTTGGGACGTCGCGGATCTCTACGACCCCGACCCCGATCGCCCCGGCAAGACGTACGCGCGCGACGGCGGCTTCCTTTATGGCGCCACCGACTTCGACGCCGGCTTCTTCGGGATCTCTCCGCGTGAGGCCCTGGCGATGGACCCGCAGCAGCGCCTGCTGCTGGAGGCCTCGTGGGAGGCCTTCGAGCGGGCCGGGATCGCCCCCGCGCAGTTGCGCGGCAGCCGGACCGGCGTCTTCGTCGGCATGGCCTACCAGGGCTACGGAGCCGATGTGCGCCGCTCGCCCGACGGCGTCGAAGGACACCGGCTCATCGGCGGCGCGTCCAGCGTCGTCTCCGGCCGGGTGGCCTACACCTTCGGACTCGAAGGGCCCGCCGTCACGATCGACACGGCCTGCTCGTCGTCCCTGGTCGCCCTGCACCTGGCCATGCAGTCGCTGCGCAACGGCGAGTGCACGATGGCGTTGGCCGGCGGCGTCACCGTCATGGCCGGTCCGAGCGTTTTCGTGGAGTTCAGTCGCCAGCGCGGCCTGTCGCCCGACGGACGGTGCAGGGCGTTCGGCGTCGGCGCTGACGGCACCGGCTGGGCGGAGGGCGTGGGCGTGGTGCTCGTGGAGCGCCTCTCCGACGCCGTGCGCAACGGCCACGAGGTCCTGGCGGTGGTCCGCGGCAGCGCCGTCAACCAGGACGGCGCGTCCAACGGGCTGACCGCGCCGAACGGCCCGGCGCAGCAGCGGGTGATCCGCCAGGCGCTGGCCTCGGCCGGGCTCGCTCCGGGCGAGGTGGATGTCGTCGAGGCACACGGTACGGGCACGAGGCTGGGCGACCCGATCGAGGCGCAGGCATTGCTCGCCACGTACGGCCGGGAGCGACCCGAAGGACAGCCGCTGTGGCTGGGCTCGTTGAAGTCCAACATCGGTCACGCGCAGGCGGCGGCGGGTGTCGCCGGTGTGATCAAGATGGTGATGGCGATGCGCCACGGCGTCCTGCCGCGGACGCTGCACGCTGATGAGCCGACGCCGCATGTGGATTGGTCGGCCGGTGATGTCCGGCTGCTGACCGAGGCCGTCGACTGGCCCGATTGGGACCGTCCGCGCCGTGCCGCGATCTCGTCCTTCGGTGTCAGCGGCACCAACGCCCACACCATCATCGAACAGGCCCCCGCCACGGCCGAGCTGCCTCCCACGCCGCCCGACCCCGGCGCGCTCGTGCCGTGGGTGCTGTCGGGCAAGGGCGAGCGGGCGCTGCGTGCCCAGGCGGCCCGGCTGGCCGGGCACCTCGATGCGAACGAAGGCTGGACGCCTTCCGACATCGGCCTCTCCCTGGCCTCCCGCGAGACGTTCGAGGACCGCGCGGTGCTCCTGGCAGAGGGCTCGGACGAGCTCCGGCAAGCCCTCACCGCCCTCGCCGCCGGCCAACAAGCGGCGAACGTGACGCTGGGACGAGCCCGCTCCGAGGGCAAGGTCGGTTTTCTGTTCTCGGGTCAGGGTTCGCAGCGGATCGGTATGGGGCGTGGGTTGTATGCGGCGTTCCCTGTTTTCGCCGATGCGTATGACG